>JAFYZG010000044.1 GCA_017548825.1 Oscillospiraceae bacterium | reverse complement strand
TCCTTTCCAGGCATCAAAAAAGACAGCCGGAGCTGTCTTCTCCTCCTTATTATTTCGTTGCTGCCAATTATTTTTATCGCTTCCCGTGCACCGTTTTCCCCGTATGCTGACAGAATATATGAAAATATCATAGAATATTAGATGTATGTCTGTTAAACAAGCGGTATATCCGCACCACATATCTGACCACGGAGCAATATCAATGAACTCTATCCTCAAGAAAACAGTCAGCATGCTGCTTCTGATCGTCATGCTGTCGCTTATGGTCCCGGCGGACTGCGTCAAAGCGACATCCAACGACTCGCCGTACGTAAAGCACGTTTACGGAACCTTCGGGGAATCGGACAAGCTGGACCTCCTCTATCAGCTGATGGAACTGGAGACCGGCGTCATGGATCCCGTCTATCTGGACGTGGAGATGGACCATCAGGAATCCGGTCTCACCTACCGGGTGTTCCAGTATGACGATTCCGCCAAAAAGCGTTATGACATCATCACGTCAGATGAAGCATCCTTCGCGTTCTACGCGGACGATCTGCGGAAGGACATACCTCTCTATCTAGCCGTGTTCAAAGGCAGGGATCTCCTGACCACCAGACTGCTGGTCGTGAGAGTCAGCCAGGGCAGGTCCGAGAATTTCGTGGTGTCCGAGATCGCCTCCGAATACGAGGACAGCATCAAGGTCGGCATGGACGAGCTTCTGCCCGGCATGAAGTTCGAGATGCACCCTTACATAATACCCATCAGCTGCAAGGCCTTCACCGACGGCAGAGTCGTCATCGGCATGGGCATAAACTCCAGCAACGTCAGTTTCTGGAAGAATGCCCGCAACGGAACTCTCAGCCAGAGCGCCGACGTCAAGGAGCTCTCCGACGCGTTCTGGGGCAACTCCGAGAACAGGAGTGCTGTCAAGGGCAAGGACATGGGCCTCGTCGTCAACTTCAGCGGATGGGTCCAGGGCAACATATATTCCAATGAACCGATGACCGGACAGCTCAGCCTTTACGTAGGATCCGGCTTTGCGATAAGCGGACAGTACGCCATCCTCACCTGGGACGTCATCGTGACGGCCGGCGCTGCAAGCGTGCTGGAATTCAGTCTTCTCTATAACGAGGAGAAGAGCAAATACGACGAGTTCGTGGTCGACTCCTTCTCCATGCAGTTCTCCGCCGGACTTGAACTGTACGGCGGCATCGGACTTTCCTCCATCGCCTCCTTCGGCGTATACGGAGCGGGCTCCATCACCCTCAAGGACCAGTTCTATCCCGATCCCGTAGTCCAGAGCCTGGTCCTGGCCGGAGAGGCCGGCTTCAAGGTGAAGGCGTTCTCCAGGACACTTTTCTCCTATGCCATCGTTTCCGGCAGCAAGGAGTTCGTCAAGGACGAGGACAAGAAAAAGGTCGAGTCCGGCACAGCTCTGGTCAACGTCAGCGACCTCAACAGCATCGGCAGCAAACTTCTGGGCGTGAACTACGCGGATGTGGCCGCAGCCATAAGCGAGCCTGAAGGCAACGGCACGTGGTACACCGGCATGACTCCCTCCGGAACTCTTGCGGGTTATGAGACGGATCCCGACTTCGACCGCATCATCGCCGAGGACGTCTATTCCGACAACCACCTCAAGGCGGTCAAGACCGTCACCGGCAGCGAACCGCAGATAAACGTCGTGTTCCTCGGTAGCGACTCCTCCAGGAGCAACGGCAACCGCTCCCGCCTCATGAACTTCTACTACAGGGAGAAGACCAACTTCATCTCAGAACCGGAATGGATCACGGACGACAGCCTTGACGACGGCACGGCGGACTACGAGCCCGACGTATTCCACAGCGACAACGGCGGACGCACATATCTCGTCTGGCAGAACACCCTCACCGACGTGAGCAGCGATGACACCTTCCGCGAGATCGCCGGAAACACCGATCTGTTCTTCGCGGAGTTCGATAAAGACGGTACCTGGAAGAACGTATCAAGAGTCACCGCTTTTGCAGATGACAGCTCTTCCCGGGTCTTCGCAGCGGGTGCCAAGATCTGGGAGGACTGGGACTATGAGCCCCTTATCACCTATTACACCAACGACGTGTCAGATCCTATCGGAGCCGACACCTCAGCGACGCACGACATATACATCGCCCAGATGCAGGACGGTTCATGGGTGAACGAGAAAGTCTTCTCCGTCAACGGTCAGGTCACCGACGTCGACTGCGCGTATTTCCACAAGAGCCACACCGTGGCGGTCTGTTACAACACCGATTCTCCCGACACCGAGAGCGGCAGGAAGTACACTCTGGAGCTCTGGCAGAAGACCGACGGAGCATGGACAAAGATATTCAGCAGGACCGGAGAGAACGGCGCGACGCTGTCCTCCTGCAAATACATCAAGACCTTCAAGAACCAGAACATACTCACCTGGTACGAGCGCGACAGAGTCTACTACATGCTCAACGAGACCTTCAACGCTCAGTCTCTGGTGAGCAGCGAGAACACCGTGCCCACGCCCGACTACGAGATCTACGGAAAGCTGGTGGACGGTCCCATCGCCATCGTCGGCACCTACTCCAGGGAATCCAGCGAGAACGCCTTCGCGATCTATTCCGGATCCGGCGGAGTAATGGGAGCCAAGCTGGACCTCACCGACATAGCTGAGAACGCATCTGTCAACGCCATCGCGGTGGCGATAACCGAGGACAAACAGCCCATAGTCTTCTACAGCGTTCACAACTACAAGCTGAATTCCTCGCTCGACATGAGCTACGTAAACGCCGACGCCGAGACACTTCTCACCTCCCCGCTCAGAGGCAGCTTCGAGGGACTTGGCTCCGGCCTGCTGCTGGGTCAGGACGATCCCAGGTTCATCGACACGCATACGGACCTGTACGTCAAGGCCAGACACGCCAACCAGCGCATAAAGATCCTCGACGTCAGGTTCGACGACGTCACCGGAGCCAGAAAAGGTTCCAGCACTCCCGCCACCGTGCAGATCGAGAACAACGGAATGTACAACGTAGACGGCATCACCGTCTATCTAAACGGACAGAAGCTGAGCGACCACGATCTGTTCATCAGGAGCGGAGAGACCAAGTCCTTCAGCATATCTGTGCCCGTACCGGCGGACGCCGCCGACGCTCCTCTGGACTTCGAGATAGGAGTATCCTCCAGAGAAGACATCATCGACAGCACATATACCGCCACTCTCAGTCCCGGTGAGATCTTCGTGAAATACAACGGAGAGCTTCTGTACGGCACGGAAGAGATCGGATATTCAGTGACCGCCGCGGGATTCGCCAAGAGATACGTCACCGTATATGTCTTCGACGAGGACAGCGGCGAAATGATCTACTCGTATCCCACCAGCGTCGCCGCGGGTCGTACTATCAACTCCCAGACGTCCAGGATAAACGGTCTTTTCGCGGATGACGGACATACCCACCTCAAGGCCTACGTCCTGGATGAGGAGGAATCGAAGCAGGTCAAAGACGGAATGACTCTCGCCCAGGTCGAGGAGCTCCTCAACCTGCCTTCCAGCAGAGCGTTCCTGTACAAGACGCTGGACAAGATCTATGTACAGGACTTCTCCGGGGCATTCAAAACCACTTCTTCTCAGTCCTCCGGCGACAGCGGCGATGTTCCGGCTCAGGATCCGGACACTGAACAGCCTGATGACGGCAGCGGCGAGGAAAGCGGCAGCGGAGACGAAGAACCTTCCGGCGAGCCTTCCGTACC
>JAFYZG010000007.1 GCA_017548825.1 Oscillospiraceae bacterium | reverse complement strand
GACCCTCACGGCGGTGATCATCGCGGGCATCCTCAAGGCCATCGGACAGGGATCCGGCTCGCCGGCCATCCAGTCCACCTCACTCAAGATGATCGGCAGGGAGAAAGCCGGCGTCGTCAGCAGCACCTGCTATATAGGGGCTGACGTAGGAAACGCGATCGCCCCCATCATCGGAGGATATGTCGCCGAGAATTTCGGATATGAAGTCATGTTCAAAGGTTATGCGGTCATTCTCTTTGTCGTCGGGACCATTATTTTCACCATCAAGTGGAAGTACGACTACAAGAAATACGGTGTCATGTGCTGAATAAGCTTTACATACGAAAAGAGACCCGGTCTGTCATCAGACCGGGTCATCTGTTTCTCCTGGTTTTCAGTTCTGTCCGAGGATGAGGCTCTTTGTCATCCTGTCGATCAGATCCGCCATGTCCTCGACGGGAGTGCGGAATCCGGAGAGGATCCACTCCCTTATCACTGCAAGGGAACCGACGAGAGCGAAGTAGAGCAGATACTCCTTCTTCTCCTCGGGAATGCTGTCATCCATGCGCGGCTTCACGGCATCGATGACATCGCGGGAGAATTTCTGCACGAACGTCTCCGAATCCTTGAAGGTCAGAAGCGTGCGGAAGTGCATGGAATTGAGCTGTATGTAGGAGAGGAAGCGCCTTATGCATTCCAGGCTCGAGCAGTCTCTGTCGGGTCCCGTGATCATATCGCGGGCAACCGTGATGATGTCGTTCTCCGCCTCCATCAGAAGCTGTTCCGTGTCCGCATAGTGCAGGTAGAAGGTAGTCCTGTTGATCCCGGCCTCTTCGCAGAGCCTCTTGACGGTGATCCTGTCAAAGGGACGCTCCTGCATGAGCGAGATCAGGGCATCCTTCAGCATTCTTTTAGTCAGTCTTACGCGTTGATTTTCCATCTTTTCACCGATTCACATATAAATAGAGATTATTTTGATTGCTTGCATAATAATACATTCTGGCACTGCATCAAGTCAACGATACTGAAAAGATGGTACAGCATTTTTAGCAAAAAGGCGGTGTTCACCGAAAGAAGACATCCAGGATCAGCTGGGCGAGCTTTTTGGGGTCCTGCGCATCGTTGTATCTTTTCAGAACGGTGCTTGCTTTAGATACGAACTTTTCAGATAGTTTGCTGTCTGTGAGTTCTTTCACCCATTCCGTTTCGGACAGAGATCTGTTTCCTGCGCTGATCTGTTCAAAGGCTGCGATAGAGCATTCTCCGATGGCTGCCACGATGCTGCCTGCGATCACGGCATTCACTGCGGATGCCGCCGCATTGACTCCGGGGATGGATTTCAATGCGTTGACCGCGGCTCTCGCAGCGGTGCTGACGGTGCCGACTTCGACGATGGAGTCCACGAACTTTACCAGTTTCTCGTCCTTGTTGATCCCGTAGATACGCGAGACAGTGTTGATCTCGGCGATCTCCAGGGGAGTAAGTATGGCCGCGTCCGGGAAGGGGATGGGGACCGCGCCGACTATCACAGCGCTGGCGGTGGCGACGCCGACGGTGCTGTGCGCAAAGGCACGGCGGCGGTCCATCTTGTATCTGGCGACATCCGTCTCCGATGCCCTGATGCCCTCCGGAAGGAGGTCGTTCGTGGCCTCGATGAGATCCGTGATCCCGTCCGGCGGCGCAAAGGCGTCATCGTTGAGGCGGTAGGTCATCGCGACGACGGGTATTATCCTTTTGAGGTTATTGAATAGTTTTTTGTGGGTGGAGAAAGCCTCATGGACCATCATGATGTTCTCCCTTCTCTCGGGAAGGGAGTATGATTTCGTGATGACTGCGATCACCGGAACTGAGGGCCACATGGAAACGGCTTTCGCCATGATCCTGATGGTGTCGGGGAAGAGTTTTCTGGAAGTGCCTTCCACGCAGCACCAGATGACGCTGATCCTCTCCTCTTTCCTTTCCTCCTTGACCGCGCTGTCCCTGGACCATTTTCTGACCGAACGAACGGCTCTGGAAGCCTTCCGGAAAGACGGTTCGAAGCCGACTGTATCGATGATCCTGAACGGGATGCGGCCGTTCTCATATATGGAGAGCTCCTGTGTGGTCCCCGTGATCCCGTATCCGGTCACAGCGCATTCCTCCCCGAGCACTGCGTTGATCAGGGTGGATTTTCCGACACCGGAATTGCCGATAACCAGGACATTGCCTTTGGTCATTGCTGTTAAACTCCTTGCGATGGAGAGATACGGTCATCCGAGGAGGTCTCTGCCGAGCTCATAGGCTCTGGCAAGATCCTGAGGGAAGCGGGTCTCGTTAGATTCTTTCTTGCGGGCTGGATTAAATGCCGAGCTTGAATACTTTGAGTAATCGTCGAACTGCAGCGTGTCCAGAGCACAGAGGACCGACGTCTCTCCGACCATGGAACTGAACTTTTCCTTTTCGGATTCTATGAACCCGTCATAGAATTCCTGTCTGGGCACGTTCATGGTGTATATCAGGGCGATCCTGAGGTGACGGTCATATGCCACGGTGTCGTCGGTGCTGTAGGTGTGGCTGGGGAACCAGAGCCTCTCACAGAAGCTCCTGACCATCCCCGGATCGCTCCCGAAGTATATGGGTGATGAGATGATCAGACCGTCGGACTCCAGTATCTCGTCAAGGACCGGTTTCAGGTCATCTTCGACGGCGCATCTTCCGAAACCCGGTGAGCCCAGACGCTTGCATGCGAAGCAGCTTCTGCAGCCTGTGTAGTTCAGCTTGTAGAGGTCTATCCTCTTTGTCTCATATCCGGCTTCCGAAGCGCCTTTGAGGGCGTTGTCAAGCATTTTTGCGCTGTTCCAGTTCATTCTGGGACTGCCGTTGATTCCTATCACTTTCTTCATGGTGGTTTCCTCCGTACAACACCATTCTAACATGCCGCGGGGGATACTGCACGGCACGCCGGAATATGAAAGAACCGCAGCCGGGTGCCGGCTGCGGTTTATGATGACTGATCTGTCAGGCCCTGGATGGCACGGTCAGAAGGGAGATGATCCCTATGATGATGAGGGCCGGCAGAGCGACTGCTATCAGGCCTTTAAGGAAGATGCCGAGCAGAGTCAGCGGCAGGAATATCAGCGAGAACACAACCTTGCCGAATCCCCAGGCGAGCCTGAGGGCGAAGAACAGAAGCCTTCCGAAGATCATTATCATCAAGATCGAAAACATAATGGTGAAAATCATTTTCCTTACCTCCGATCCATTTATTTGCATCAGCGCTATGTAACAACAGGCTGTTTTCTGATTTGCAAAGATATTGTATAATCATTAGACAGAAGAAAAAACGGAAAAAAGTGATAAATAAGCCCTGTTTATGGGCAAATAACCGCGAAATACGCCCGGGGGATCGATATGGGAAGAAAATCTGTTAAAGAGAACAAGACAGTATATCAGATCGCGAGAGAGGATCTGGGACTCACCAGAGAAGCCGCGTCTGACGTTCTGGGATATATCAGCGCCGACAGGATCGAGAAGATCGAGAACGAGAAGACTCTCGCACGTCCGGAAGAGGTAGTAACTATGGCGCAGTGCTACAAGAAGCCGGAACTGTGCAACTACTACTGCTCCAGGGAATGCCCCATCGGCATGGAGATGGTGCCCTCGCTGGAGATGAAGGAACTGTCCCAGATCACGCTG
>JAFYZG010000043.1 GCA_017548825.1 Oscillospiraceae bacterium | reverse complement strand
GATCCTCGATGAGATCCTCTTCTCAAGAGTTGAGGAGGCGGGAGACGCCACAAGAGGAGGAGTCGTTGCGGCGACCAGGTTCCTGACTCTCGAGTTCCCCTACAGAGTCTCATACTTTTTCGAGAACGGGCGTCTGGATCCCTATGCGGGACCCGGCAGCCACTACTGCGACGGAGAGGGAAGGTACTACCACAGAGGTCTGTATCTCACATCGGCGAAATATGAGTCCCTGGATCCCAAGGGCATCAGATACGGTCCGGCGCACTGGGGCGCGATGCTCTACAACTGGGAGGAGAAATACCACTTCAAACCAGGGCAGAAATACCCGAACGGCCTCGACTGCAGCAGTTTCGTATGCTGGTGTCTCAAAAACGGCGGATTCGATTTCGGAGACGTCGGCGCGGGGGCAGTGGAAGAACAGTTCGAGCTTTCGGATCTCGGAGAGAAGCTGCCCATCACGACCGAGCTGCTTCAGTCCGACATCATCGCTCCAGGAGATCTGATCTATACTGACGGTCACATGGCTCTCATCGTCGGCATCAGCGACGAGAAGATCTATGTAGCGGAAGCGCTCTTCAACTGCGTCAGGATCACCAGCTTTGCCAGAAGATACGGCGCTGTTCCTCACGCCCTGTACACTCACATCAACCTGATGGGCGAGGAATACGCCAACAACGGCAACGGGGAAGGCAACTGGACCATGATGTGGGACTGGTACGAAGGAATGATCGACGTGGACCGCAACTGGAACGAGGAGTGGCGGTAAATACCTGAATAAACAGCAACGGCCTCTGTCAGTGAGACAGAGGCCGTGTTTCTTTATGTGCCTGTTTTCAGCGTGTCGCGCCAATCTTATCCAGGACTCCGTCCAGGAATGAGCCTAAGTAGTGCTCTATCAGACCTTCGTCGCTGGTCCTGGAGAGATCGCTGTCTATCGGTATCCTGGCGCAGGTGTCTATTCCCAACCTCTCCGCGGTCTCCTCTACATGGCTCTCGCCGAACACCGGTATCTTCCTGCCGCAGTCGGGACACTCAAGATAGCTCATGTTCTCAACAAGCGCGAGAACAGGGATATTGAGAAGCCCGGCCATCCTGACGGCCTTTGTGACTATCATCTCGACGAGATCCTGAGGAGTGGTAACGATCACTATTCCTGTCACCGGTAGGGACTGGAACACTGTGAGCGGAACGTCTCCGGTTCCGGGAGGCATATCCACGAACATATAATCCACGTCGCCCCAGACCGTATCGCTCCAGAACTGTGTGATCGAACTGGTTATGATGGGACTCCTCCATACGACGGGAGTGGTGTCGTCATCCAGCAGCAGATTTAGGGACATGACCTTGATCCCGAGGCTGCTGGTAACAGGATACATCCCTTCCTCGTCGCCGGTAACTTTATCCTTCAGTCCCAAAGCTTTAGGGATGGAAGGACCGGTTATGTCGGCGTCCAGTATTGCTGTCTTGAAACCTCTCCTCGCCGCGCCGGAGGCCAGAAGGGAAGTGACGAGGGATTTGCCCACCCCGCCTTTCCCGCTGACAACGGCGATAACGTTCTTAATATTAGACTTGCTGTTCTGAGGAACCAGAAAGCTCTGGGGCTCAGTCCTTTCATCGCAGTTGGATGCGCAGTTGGCGCAGTCATGATTGCATTCAGCCATTTTCATTCTCCATTAGTAATTTAGTTGTCTGATAATCATTATACTCCTTTTGACGGAAGTTGACACTGCCGTGTCATTATCGTAATATGCAGATAAACAGAGAATACTCTCTAAATTATTAATATGAGAAAGGGTGCATGAAATGGGACTCTTCAACAGAAATAAACCCGAAACAGACTCTGCAGCGGAAGTACCGCAGGACTTCGAACCTGCAGCGGAAGCCGCAGCAGAGACCGTCGCCGAAGCGATCGGAGACGGTGAACCGGCATTCGAGCCGGCGCCTCAGCCCGAACCTGTACCGGCACCGGTCCCTGAACCTGTTCCGGAACCAGAGCCCGCTCCGGAACCTGTTCCCGAACAGAAGAAGAAATGGGGAAAGAAGGACAAATCCCCTCAGCCTGAGGCCGGACAGGAAGTGCCGTTCGCTCCGGGTCCCGAATCCCTTGAGGAGAGGGAGAGACGCAGCAAGAGAAATCAGCTTCTCCAGACCGGAGACATCGTCTGGAGCTGGATCCTCATGAACATCCCGATCATCGGCTGGATCGTCGCCATCATCTGGGGCGCGGGACTCTGCAGAAAGAGACAGCGCAAGTTCCTCGCCAGGGCGTTCCTCATCCTGGCGCTGGTGGGGATCATCCTGTTCTCAGTGGCATTCGCCGTATATACCCTGGTGTTCCAGTATAAGTTCGAAGACCTTCCCATGGTCCTGACGGACATCTGGAACTGGTGCTGGAACGGCATACTGTCGATCTTCAAGAAGAACTGAACCTTATACAGCAAAAGACCGGAAGCGGTATCGATCCGTTTCCGGTCTCTTTTATTTTCGTCTTAATTACGCTTTCCTGACTGTCAGGTGCCAGTTGTTTCCGGTCCCTATGTTGTAGGCTCTTGCGAATGATCCCTGATTGATCGCCACCGCCAGGCAGTCCAGGGAATTCAGATACGCCAGCGGTTCGCCGACCGCTACCTGCGAAAAGCTTCTGGCATACGCCAGCTCGTTGCGGTAGTAGATCCTTCCTTCGCATTCGATCTCGATGACAACGCGGTCACCGTAACCGAGTCCAAGCTCATTCACCACGGATCTGCGGATATTGGTCCAGACGTTTCCGAACCTCACATCCAGCACGTCGATGGTGCCGAATCCCGTGTCGCCGTTTACGATGCGGCAGGGAGTGGTGGGCAGTTCAACGGCTGTTGCGGGATCCAGCGCGGGACCGACCTCCTCGAAGGAGATCTTTCCGCTCGCCAGCCTGGCTCCGGTATACGCGTAGACGTCTCTTCCGTGGAAGGTGTAGTCATCTGCTGTTCCGGGCAGTCTGTTGACGTTCTCGTCGATGGATCTGAGTTCCGCGATCCCCACGAACTGCTTCACGTGGGTGAGGGTGCCGTTGTCGGGAGTCACGATGTAGACGCCGTTGCTGGTCCTGGCAACCACGCTCCTGCGGTCCGATCCCACTCCGGGGTCGACTACCGATACAAAAACTGTTCCCGCGGCCCAGTACTTGACGGTCTGAGTCAGCCTGTAGCTGGCTTCCCAGATGTCGTACTCGGGGATCTCATGCGTGAGGTTCTGTATGTTCAGGTCGGGACAGACGGAGAATGCAACGCCGTACATTGCGCTGACGGCGCCGTCAGCAAGTCCGAAATCCGACTGGAAGATAAGTGCGTTCATTGGTGCCTCTCAGAGATCTATCCTGATGTTGAGTTCCTTAAGCTGTTTCTCGGTAACTTCGGAAGGTGCTCCCATCATGAGGTCCTGGGCGTTCTTGTTCATGGGGAAGGGGATGATCTCCCTGATGGATTCCTCGCCGGCCAGCAGCATGACCATCCTGTCGATGCCGGGGGCGATGCCCGCATGAGGCGGTGCGCCGTAGCAGAACGCGTTGTACATCGCGGGGAACTTGGACTTGACGTCTTCCTCTCCGAGTCTGACCATCTCGAAAGCCTTTATCATGATCTCCGGGTCGTGGTTCCTGACCGCACCGGAGGAGAGCTCCACGCCGTTGACGACCAGGTCGTACTGGTCGGCTGTGATCTCAAGAGGATCTATCTCTCCGCGCTCCGCCCTGAGCAGGACATCCAGTCCGCCGGAGGGCATGCTGAAGGGGTTGTGGCAGAACTCCAGCTCGCCGCTCTCTTCGCCGATCTCGTACATCGGGAAGTCCACTATCCAGCAGAACTCATAGCGTTCCTTGTCCATATGTCCTTCGCAGTTCGCTCCGAAGAACTTGATCATGACGCCGACTGATTTGACCGCCAGCTCTCCGGCTGCCACCACCACGAGTGTGTTGGGGCTGAGGTCCAGGACCTCGGCGAGCTTATCGCGCACGGGGATGGCGAACTTGGAGATGCCTCCGGTGATCTCGCCGTTCTCGTCGACCCTGAACCAGTATCCCTTGGATCCGGACTGGACTTCGCAGTCGGTGAGGATCTTCTCGATCTGTTTTCTGGTGAGCGTGCAGTTGCTTATATCCACTGCCTTGACCGTCTTGCCCCTCAGAGCCTCAAATTCGCACTCTGTGAACAGGGAAGAGATGTCCTTGGCAGTGAGGTCGATCCTGAGATCGGGCTTGTCTGAGCCGTATTTTTCAAGCGCGTCGAGGTATTTGATGCGTCTGAAGGGAGCGGGGGACGAGATATCGTATGTGCCGTACTTCTCGAATACGGGAGGCAGAACATCCTCCAGGACCGCGAACACGTCCTCCTGGGTGGCGAAAGCCATCTCCATATCCAGCTGATAGAACTCGCCGGGTGAGCGGTCGCCTCTGGCGTCCTCATCGCGGAAACAGGGAGCTATCTGGAAATAGCGGTCGAATCCGGATGTCATCAGCAGCTGCTTGAACTGCTGGGGAGCCTGGGGAAGAGCATAGAACTTGCCCGGATGCTTCCTGGCGGGGACCAGATAGTCTCTGGCGCCTTCCGGGGAGGAAGCGGTCAGGATCGGAGTGGTGATCTCGAGGAACCCGTGCTCCGTCATGGACTGTCTGAGCGCCGAAACGACGTTGCAGCGCAGGATTATGTTCTTCTTGACGTCGGGGTTCCTCAGGTCAAGGAACCTGTATTTGAGCCTCTGGGACTCGTCAGCGTCGCGGCTGTGGTTAATCTCGAAGGGAAGACTGTTGTAGATGCACTTTCCCAGCACTTCGATGTTGTCCGGGACCACTTCGATATCGCCGGTGTCGATCTTTGGGTTCTTGCTGGAGCGTTCGCGCACCACGCCCTCGACGGAGATGGTGGATTCCTTGTTGAGTCCGCTGATTATCTCCATCATCTCGGGTGTCTCCACCACGACCTGCGTGGTTCCGTAGAAATCGCGGAGTATTACGAAAGCAAGACTGCTTCCGACTTCACGCACGTTCTCCATCCATCCGACCAGCTTGACTCTCTTTCCGGCGTCGGATAGACGGAGCTCGTTGCAGTTGTGTGTCCTCATCTGTGTAAGCATTTATTTCGATCCTTTCAAAACAACGTTATTTTTGTTTTCAAAGTGCGGCCGCCAGCCGCCCGGGATCAATGTCGATGAGAGTCTCGCTCCCGTCCGCCATGTTTTTAAGCTTGGCCTTATTCTGATCGACCTCGTCGTCTCCGAGGACGATGCTGTATCTCGCGTTGAGCTTGTCAGCGTACTTAAGCTGTGCCTTGAGGCTTCTGAGATTGATGTCGTATACCGCGCAGATGCCCTTGTCCTGGAGCTGATAGACCAGTTTCCTTGCTGCTTCGCGGCCCTTGTCGCCGATGAATCCGATGAACAGGTCCGGCGCGCTGCCGGCGGGGAATTCCACCCCTTCGCTCTCGGCGACGTTGAGCAGCCTCTCGATGCCCATTCCGAAGCCGACTCCGGGAGTGGGATTGCCGCCCAGCATTCCTACGAGTCCGTCATAACGGCCTCCGCCGCAGACGACCCCTTGAGCGCCGGCGCTCTCGTGCACGAATTCGAACACGGTCCTGGTGTAGTAGTCAAGTCCGCGGACTATCCTGGGATTGACGGAATAGGGAATACCGCAGTCATCAAGGTATGCCTTGACATTGTCGAAGTGCTCCCTGCACTCGTCGCACAGGTAATCGAGAGCCATGGGAGCGTTTGCCGCGATGGCCTGGCATTCCGGGCTCTTGCAGTCGATTATCCTCATGGGGTTCTTCTCGAGCCTGGACTTGCAGGTGTCGCAGAGCTGTTCTTCATACTGCTTGAAATAGCTGTAGAGGGCTTCACGGTATTTCGGCCTGCATTCAGGGCAACCGATGGAGTTGAGCTCCAGCCTCACGTTCTTTATTCCTATCTCCCTGAGAGCCTGCGCCGCGATCCTGATGACTTCGGCGTCCGCATCGGCGGATTTCGCTCCGAAGAGCTCGATGCCCAGCTGATGGAACTCCCTGAGCCTGCCGGCCTGAGGCTTCTCATACCTGAAGCAGGAGAGGATATAATAGGCGCGCACGGGAAGAGTTCCCGCCAGTACACCGTTCTGTATGAAGGAACGGACCACGCCCGCGGTGCCTTCGGGACGTAGGGTGATGGATCTTCCGCCCTTGTCCTCCATCGTATACATCTCCTTGCCGACGACGTCAGTGGTGTCGCCGACTCCGCGCTGGAAGAGCTCCGTATGTTCAAAGGTGGGAGTTCTCGTCTCCTTATAACCGAAGCGTTCGCACACGCTGCGCAGAACGCCTTCTACATACTGCCACTTTGCGCTGTCGGAAGGCAGCACGTCTGCGGTACCGCGCGGGGAAGTGATCTGATTTGCCATTGAATGTGTCCTTTCGTGAAAAATGCCCCGTGATCAACGGAGCATCATATTCAGAATACCCGTGTCATTTTTTCGGATTGACGATGTCTCTCCAATCCAGGCTGCCCCTTTCAAGTCCCTGTATGAGGACCTCTGCGGTGGCTATGTTGGTGGCAACGGGGATGTTGTGCACGTCGCAGAGCCTGAGGAGATTGAATTCGTTCGGTTCGCGCTCCTTGACCGATATGGGGTCGCGGAAGAAGAGCAGAAGGTCTATCTCATCGCAGGCGATCCTCGCCCCGATCTGCTGATCTCCGCCCTGTTCGCCGGCCATGAAGCAGTTGATATTCAGTCCGGTCGCCTCATGGACGAGCCTTCCGGTCGTTCCTGTGGCGCAGATGCTGTGCATGGAAAGGATACC
The DNA here is from genome assembly GCA_017548825.1 of Oscillospiraceae bacterium. Lineage (GTDB taxonomy): Bacteria > Bacillota > Clostridia > Oscillospirales > Ruminococcaceae > RUG11783. The sequence continues at coordinate 2,164 of JAFYZG010000043.1, read as the reverse complement.
GCAGTATGCAATGCAGAACTGGATCATAAGTTCTTTCTTGGAATCGTGCGCTATCAGAGCAATGTTCATAAAGAACCTCCTAAATAACTGTGAGAGGAACGTTCTCGCCCTCTAGTCTCGAAGCTAATGCCTTGAATAATTTTCTCGTCAGTGTCTTGCTCTTGGGAAGGATCCCGCGGCTGGTGCAGTTCATGATATCACCGTGCTCGGGGATGACGCCGAAAAGGGGAACTCCGATAAGATCCATGGCGGCGTCCAGGTTTGGGGTAACGTTGTCCTTGATATAGTCCTTGCGCACTCTGTTGAAGAGGACCTTCACACCGACTCCTCCGTTCGAGAGGATCCGGTCGCATACATATCTGGCATCTCTGATGCCGGGGACGTCCGGTGTAGCTACAACGATATTGTTCATCGTTATGTTCGTCAGACAGTCTATGGAATCCTCGGAACAGTCGGTGTCGACGATTATATGATCGTAACTGTCCATCAGGGACAGGACCATAGTTTCAAACTGGTCTTTCGGAAGATCGTTTCTCGTGTTGGCGGCGAATATGACATCCAGGCTCCTGGAAAGGGAAGAGTTTGCCACCGCATCGGAGATCTCGCATCTGCCGTTGAGGATGTCGTCCAGGTCATATATCTTGGTCTGAGTGGCTCCGACGAACATATCAAGAGTCCTCAGACCGTTCTCAAACTCGATGAGCAGCACCTTTCTGCCTGAAAGGGCAAGCTGTTCACCGATCAGAGCAGTGACCGTGGACTTGCCGACGCCGTCCTTACCTGAAAGGACCCGGGTTATCGTACTCATTGATCAGACCTCGTTTATCAGGCTAAATGAGAGAGCGTTCTCTCAGAAGCTCATAGAGCTTGTTGACCGGAAGACCCACTACGTTGAAGAAGTCGCCGTCGATCTTCCTGCAGAACTTCGCTGCGCCGTTCTGGATACCGTAGGCTCCTGCCTTGTCGAAAGGATCTCCGCTGTCTACATAATCTTCTATCTCGGAGGCGGACAGTTCCTTGAAGACGACTTCGGTGTCGCAGTGATCGCTGCAGACCGGCTCTCCGTTGACGCAGATGCAAAGCCCCGTGAGAACGTGGTGGCTGCGTCCGGACAGCATCTCCAGCATCCTTACAGCGTCGCCGCGGTCCGCGGGCTTTCCGAGGACCTCGCCGTCCACGCAGACGATGGTATCGGCACCGATGACCACTCTGTCGGGATAGGCTGCCGCGACGGATCTGCATTTAAGAGCTGCCAGCTGCATGCACAGTTCTTCCGGCGAACCGGCGCTCACGGATGACTCATCCGCATCGGATACCACGACGTCGAATTCCGGGCAGATAAGGGAGAACAGTTCTCTGCGCCTGGGACTTGCTGACGCAAGTATGTATTTCATGTGATGCACCGCTTTTCAGTTCTTTCCGGTGGAACCGAATCCTCCCGCGCCTCTCTCTGTCTCGGACAGTTCCTCGCAGATCTCCGCTCTAAGAGGGACGTTCCTGATGATCATGAGCTGCGCGATGCGGTCTCCGGGTTCAACGGGGAAGGGAACATCTGAGTTGTTGATGAGACTGACTATCAGCTCTCCGCGGTAGTCGTAGTCGATCACTCCCACTGAATTGGTGAGGGAGATGCCGTGTTTGGCTCCCATCCCGCTTCTGGAGTAGACCATGGCCACGCACTCGGGATCCGGCATCTCTATGGCTATGCCGGTATGGAAGGAATGGAACTCGTGCGGCTGAAGGATATAGGTCTCATCCAGGATGACCCTCAGGTCGAAACAGGCGGAACTGCCGGTGGCTTTCTCGGGCAGTACAGCTCTCTCGTCGAGGATCTTTATCTTCAGAACGTCCATCAGTCTATGTCGTTTATCCAGGAGAGATTGGGAAGGGAATCGTCATCCAGCTTTCCGCTGTTGGCATCCTCGTAGGAATTGCCGGGCTGCCTGCGTTCCTCCGCGATCATCTGTCCGAACGTCTTGAAGTTGTCGTCGACGCCGACTTCGCCGTCATCTTCCTTTACCGTTCCGTCAGCATAGTCGAAGACTCTGTAATCCCTGTGATCTTCCTCTTCCGCGGGTTCCTGCTGCTCCTCGGGAGTCTCTTCCTCAATGGGAAGGCTCTCTTCTTCAGGCTCGGTGTAGGGAACGGTGAAATCCTCTTCCAG
>JAFYZG010000002.1 GCA_017548825.1 Oscillospiraceae bacterium | reverse complement strand
TCCAGATCCGGGATACTGATAAAAGGCGGCACGGATGTCGAATCTATCTCAGCGATCGGTACAGTGGTCCTTGACAAGACCGGCACGCTCACGGAAGGCAGTTTCAGCGTTTCCGGACTGTATCCCGCAGACGGGATATCGGAAGAAGAACTAATCATGACTGCGGCGCTGGCCGAGACCTATTCCACACATCCTATAGCGGCAGCCATCAGAGAATACGCCGGAGACATCGAGGTGCCCTCTGATATCCGCGAAGCATCGGATATAGCCGGACACGGCGTCAAGACGGTCTGCAGCGGAAACACGCTTCTTGCAGGCAACAGAAAGCTCATGACCGCAGAAGGCATTGCCTTCACGGAGAACGAACTTCCCGGTACGGTAGTATATGTCGCAGCAAACGGTAAGTATCTCGGGAGCATCATAATATCAGATACCGTCAAACCCTCTGCTCCTGCTGCGATAAATGCTCTGTCTTCCTCCGGGATCAGCTGCATCATGCTGACCGGAGACAACAGGGAGAGTGCAGCGATTGTTGCGGATGCGCTCGGCATCACGGATTACAGAGCAGACCTGCTTCCGGAAGATAAGGTCACGGCAGTTGAGTCCATCATTGCAGAGCGCACCGGAAAAGGCACTGTTGCATTTGTCGGAGACGGCATCAACGATGCACCGGTCCTTATGAGAGCTGATGTGGGGATCGCGATGGGCGCTCTCGGAAGTGACGCCGCCATCGAAGCCGCAGACGCCGTCCTTATGGATGATGATCTGGGAAAGATCTGTAAAGCGATAGATATCTCCCGCCGCTGTATGAGGGTCGTCAAGGAGAACATTGCCTTCGCACTGGGCGTCAAGGCGCTGTGCCTGATACTCGGATCCATAGGAAGAGCAGGCATGTGGGCAGCGATATTTGCCGACGTAGGTGTCATGATACTCTCGGTCATCAATTCAGCAAGGCTGCTGAAAAAGGAATAAGTACTTAAAGTACGAGCCCGCACCTCTGATACGGTGCGGGCTCTTTTAGTTATGCGGAAATCGTTTTCTTCCTTCTCACGGTGCTCATATAATGAATCCGAAAGCGGACAGCAGCACCATGATCAGCAGAAACGGAACGAAACATCCGAGGCAACCCGGGCCCCCATAGTAACGGGGACGGCGGTACATCGTGGGCCCGAACCAGAAGGAACGGACCGGATGCGGATGATGGTGGATGTTTCTGAAGCCGGGGCCGGGTCCGAATCCTGGTCCTGCATGATGATGTCCGGGGCCGAAGCCTCCTCTGTGCGGAGCAGGTCCGAAGCCATGTCCCGGTCCGAAACCGGAATGATTCCCATTGAAATGCATATTGTTTCTCATCATTGTTCTTTACCTCCGATCTTTTTCCGGCGGCAAAAAAATAGACTTTTGCCGCTGTAACGGCAAAAGTCTTGCTATCTCATTTGGTTCGGACTCTCGTCGGGATGACGGTGGCCAAATACGCCTGTGGGCGTTAAGCTACTCCCTTTTGCGCTGCTATAGTAGCATGCTAAAGCAAGCCGGTCAATACCTCCTGACAACAATTAACAAAAAGTACATATTTACTTTTCTGCGCGCAGCGCTTCAGCGGCGGCAGCGCCGGCAGCTCTTCCGGACGCCCATGCCCAGTGCAGATTGTATCCTCCGCACTTTCCGTCCACATCCACTATCTCTCCGCAGAAATACAGGCCCCTGCATTCAGCTGACTCCAGTGTGGTCCCGTTGAGTTCTTCTGTTCCCCCGGTGCATATCTGAGCGTTTTTAAGTGGCCCTTTTCCGCTCACGCTGAGCGTGAATCTTTTTATAAGCTTGGCTATTGAACCGATCTCTTCCGCGGTCAGAGAGCCTGTTTTCCGCCTGAAAACATCTTTGCAGACCTGCTTGAGCACAGTTTCTCCCACAGCCTTGGGTACGATGCCTGCAAGAGCGTTCGAGGCAGGCGACTCCGCCCTTGCCGTCTTTGCCGCATCAATGCTTTCGGCGATCTCTTCCGCAGTCAGTCCCGGGCAGAAGTCGAGCGCTATCACAGCGTCTGCTTCACCGTCATACTCCCTGGAAAGATCCATCACACAGATACCGGATACATAGCCGTCACCGAACTGGACTTCACCTTTTTCGCCGAATATCCTGCCATCTTCCAGTTCGAGCGCGGTGTCCGCAACGGCCCTGGTGCCTTTAAGCTGGGCAGGAAGTCCGCTCACCGTCAGTTGTACCAGTGCCGGAGAAAACGGTCTGAACCGTATTCCTTTCTCCTGGAATGACGCTATCAGCTGCTTATTGTCGTATCCGTGCGCGCCTGCCGGCGAACCGACTGCGGCTATCACTTTCCCGGCAGTGAACCGTCTGCCGTCCGCTGCTAAGACTGTGAAACAGCCTTCTTTTCCCTCAATTCCCGTCACATCCGCGGAGCATATGATCTCTGCTCCCGAAGATGATGCAGCGAACCTGAGCACGTCCAGCACGGATGATGCCTGACCGCTCAGCGGGTATACCCTTCCCTCTGCGTCTTCTCTGGTGATCAGGCCGAGACTGCGGAAAAAAGCCGTGTCATCGCCGTATGAATCCAGCACCTGTGAGAAACGCTCCGCCGCATGATTATAGCAGGAGATATCTATATCCCTGTTGGAGAGATTGCATCTTCCGTTCCCTGTGGTCAGGAGCTTCTTACCCGGCCTGTCAGCGCGTTCGAGCAGGATGATCTTCACGCCCGGACAGTCTTTTGCCGCCTGGATCGCGGCAGCCATTCCGGACGCGCCGGCTCCGATTATCAGTATGTCAGCATCAGTTCTCAAAACTCAGCCTCCAAAAAAGCCGGAGCAGAAAAAGACTGTCCGGCCTTTGATATGTGTTGGTTTTTTAGTTCTTTTTCTTACTGCAGTATATACTTCCGGGGCAGTTTTCACAAGGACCGCAGCTGCTGCCGCCGTTTCTCACCCGCAGCACTGCTATCACTGCAGCGGCTGCGATAAGCGCAATGATCAGAATGTCCTGAAATCTCAAAGGATCAGCCCTCCCACCGTATACACCGCGAACGCGACTATCCAGGCTATGATGCACTGGGAAATGACCACCGTAAGGGTCTTGAGCCCCGAATTCAGCTCTCTGCGGACTGCGGCTACCGCAGCGACACACGGTGTATAAAGCAGGGTGAACACAAGGAAGCTGACTGCCGTAAGCGGAGTGAACAGCTGGCTCAGAACACTTCCCAGGCTGTCGATGCTGGTGCCCAGCAGCACCGCGAGAGTGCTGATGACCGATTCCTTGGCGGTGAATCCGGAGATCAGCGATGTGGCGACTCTCCAGTCATTGAATCCAAGAGGCCCGAATATCGGCGCTATATATCTCCCGATAAGAGCAAGCATACTGTCGGCGGAGTCACTGACCACGTTGATCCTGGAATCAAATGTCTGCAGGAACCAGATCACCATCGATCCCAGGAAGATGATAGTAAATGCCCTCTCTATGAAATCGCGGGCCTTTTCCCACAGCAGCAGCGCGACCGTCTTTGCGGACGGCAGCCTGTAGTTCGGGAGCTCCATCACGAACGGGACCGGCTTTCCCCTGAACAGTGTGTTCTTGAACAGCAGGGCGGCGAGTATGCCGACGACGATCCCTGTAACGTAAAGCGCTATCATTACCAACGCGGCGTGTTTCGGGAAGAACGCAGCAGCAAAAACGGCATAGATCGGGATCTTTGCAGAGCAGCTCATGTACGGGGTAAGAAGTATCGTCATTTTCCTGTCGCGGTCGGATGACAGTGTTCTGGTGGCCATTATTGCCGGTACCGAACAGCCGAAACCCATAAGCATCGGCACGAAACTTCTGCCTGACAGTCCTATCTTCCTCAGCAGACTGTCCATAACGAACGCGATCCTGGCCATATAGCCCGTATCCTCCAGGATAGACAGGAAGAAGAACAGCGTCACGACTATAGGAAGGAAGCTCAGCACTGATCCGACACCCGCGAAGATGCCGTCGATGAGAAGGCTTCTCACTACGGGGTTGATACCGTATGCTACCAGTCCCCTGTCTACCGCTGCGGTAAACAGATCGATACCGGCAGCGAGAGCGTCTGACATCCTCTGGCCTACAGCGTTGAAGGTCAGCCAGAACACGAGGAACATGACGATGAAGAACACCGGAAGCGCTGTATACTTTCCGGTCAGGATCCTGTCTATGGCGACGCTTCTGCGGTGCTCCTTGCTCTCCTGGCTCTTGACCACCGACTCGGCGACCGCGCCTTCTATGTAGTTGTACCTCATGTCGGCCATGGCGGCGTTCCGGTCCAGTCCGGTGGAATCCTCCATCTCGACGATACAGTGTTCTATCAGTTCTTTCTCGTTCTGATTGATCCCCAGTCTTTCGTCCATGTCCCCGTCACCTTCTATCAGACGGGTGACGCAGAACCTGCATGGAAGTCCCAGCTTCTCGGCATGGTCCAGGATAAGGTGATAGATAGCGTGTATGCAGCGGTGGACCGCTCCGCCGTCGTTGCAGAAATCATAGACGGCAGGCAGCTGTTTTTTCGCCGCGGTGCTGACCGCCACCTCGAGAAGCTCGTCGACACCTTCTCCCTTGGCAGCGGCAATAGGAACGACCGGCACTCCGAGGAGCTCGCTGAGCTTCTCAACATCGATGGATCCGCCGTTCTCACGGACCTCATCCATCATGTTGAGAGCGACGACTGTAGGAACCATCAGCTCCAGCAGCTGCAGCGTCAGATACAGGTTCCTCTCGATATTGGTCGCATCGACGATGTTTATGATTCCGTCCGGGTGTTCGTTGAGTATGAAATCCGTGGAGACGATCTCTTCCTGAGTATACGGGCGGATCGAGTATATCCCGGGAAGGTCGACGATCGTGACGTCCTTTTTATCCTTTACCTCTCCGGACTTTCTCTCGACCGTGACTCCGGGAAAGTTCCCTACGTGCTGATTCGATCCGGTCAGCGCGTTGAACAGCGTCGTTTTTCCGCTGTTCTGATTGCCTGCCAGCGCAAAGACCATTGTTATTCGATCTCCTCTATCTCGATCTTTGAGGCCTCTTCCAGCCTCAGCGTAAGTTCATATCCCCTGATAAGGATCTGGATCGGGTCTCCGGACGGGGCTGTCTTCTGCATCTTGACTTCCGTATGGGGAATAAGCCCCATATCAAGAAACCTCAGCCTGAGCGCGCCTTCTCCCCCGACATTCGTTATTCTTCCTCTGTTTCCTATTGTCAGCTTATCTAATGTCATGTTCCTATACCTGCAATGATCCTGTTCTGAAGAAAGGATAACACGAAAAAAAGACATATTGAAGAACAATTAGGGAAAACTAACTAATTGGCTAACTAATATAATCTTTTCTCCTCCGTTTTTATTCATCTTTGCGCATAAACAGACACCGGAAAGCATTTTTAGCGAAAACGGAAGCTGCTGACTGAACGGCTAACCGCAGCAAAAAAGAGGAAGCCCGTAAAAGCCTCCTCTTATCCAATTTCTGTCTGCTATCCGGGGAACTCGTCACCGAGCAGCTCTTTGAACTTCGGTTTAATGCCTATCCTGTCAGGCTGCGTCTGCCCGTAGTTCTGGCACATATCATATCCCGGAAGGGTATTTCCTTCCACCAGAACAGGCCCGCTTTCTGATATAGCCACATCCCATCCGACGTATCTGACTTCCGGAACCACCATCGCCGCTCTCATGACCATATCTCTGGCCTCCGGGAACATGGGGATCTGAAAACCGTGGAACACTGTCCCGGTAAGATGATGCTTCTCGACAAGAGAGAAACTCTTTTCATGGTGCGCATATCCGGATATCACTCCGTTCTCATCGAGATTGGCATGGTATCCGCCGCTCGAGACATTGTCCACTTCCTTGCCGCCCGCCCCGATCCTGACGAGAGCATACATCAGGTGCGGCTGCCCGTCCTTGATGACCGTCGTCATCCTGATGGTGTTGACGCTGTCCGGGCAGAGCCTGTTCATCTCGCTGTGCTGGACGATCGGCTCCTCTATGCACCACATTCCCGCGACGTTCAGTTCCCCGAACAGACCGGCAAGGTCTGTGTCTGCGTCTGTTTTTATCTTCCTGACCTCGAGCCCTCCGAATCCTCCGGGACATTTGGCGAAGAACACGGGATGCCTGGACACGAAGGATATGAACCCATCTTTCCCTGCCTCTCTGAGATCCAGCCATTCCCTTCCGAGATAGTCGCCGAAAGTCTTAAGGAACTCGATCTTGTCCTCGAACAGTTTCCTCTTCTCCTGGTCGTCGAGTCGAAGGACGAGCATGTTGTTCTCCAGCATGGTCATGTATGTGGAGCGTTTGGCAGGGCCTATGTTTATGAAGCCGAAATTGTAGTAATCAAAATAGCCGACCCCGTATTTCAGGTAACAGAACGCCATGTCCAAAAGAATGCACAGTCCGGGGACGTTCTTCTGTCTGCGCACGTTTTTTATGGTATTCCTCAGTCTGGCGAGACTTATATCCTTGAATCTCCCGAATATGATCTTTAGCTTTCCCATGCGATCCTCAGTCCATCTCGACGTCCAGAGCTTCCAGTCCCTTTGCCGCTTCAGGCTTACTGTCTCCGTGCTTAACCAATGTCATGGTGCACAGTGCCGCCAGCACGAACAGAGCGGAATACGGGAACAGCGATTTATAACCGATATGATCGATCAGCCATCCGGAGGCGATCGGCGTGAACACCTGCGCAGCCATGGAGAATGTGTAGTAATATCCGGTGAATTTCCCTATATCGCTTCCCTTGCACATCTCGACCACCATCGGCAGCGAGTTGACGTTAATGGCTGCCCAGGCAACTCCTACCAGGGCGAACATCACATACAGCGCCGGTGTGAATTCCGATGTGATCAGTGTCACGACGAAGCCGGATGCAAAGCAGGCAGCGAGCAGTATGCACCCCGCCATGATAGTCTTCTTTCTCCCGATGCGGCTTGCAATCATTCCCACCGGGATGTATGAGACGATCGCTCCGGCAGTGCCTATCGTCAGGCACATGGATGACTGTCCCAGCGCCATGCCCCACATCTCGGATGCGTATGTGGTGAACCACGTGGTCACTGCATTGTATCCGATGAACCAGAGTGCTATTGAGACCAGAATGAAAGCCAGGCTCTTCTTTACTTCGGGAGGAAGAACCGCGTCTCCGCTTCCGTCATCCTCGGCCAGGTTCTCTTCCGGATGCGCAGCCTCGTAATCGAGCAATTCATTGTGAAGCTTGTTCTCATCCGTGCTGAAGAACAGAACGAGAACTGCAATCACCATGAGCGCGGCGACGATAAGGAAGAGGTTCGTGTAATCCACATGTGCCAGAGATGCAGTCCTGCTCTTGGAATAGAGAAGACCGGCTATGACCAGATATATCGCGCCGCCGACTGCTCCCATCAGATTGATGACCGCGTTCGCCTTGCTCCTCAGAGGCTTGGGAGTAACGTCGGGCATGAGAGCCACCGCAGGGCTCCTGTAGGTCCCCATGGAGATCAGAAGGCCTCCGAGGCAGATCACGAACAGCGTGATCTTGTACTGAGCCGGCTTTACATAGTAGCTGTTGTCCAGCATCGGCAGGAACTCCATGAATACCACAGCCATCGCAGTTCCTATCATTATGAACGGCATCCTTCTGCCGAATCTGGTGGATGCCTTGTCCGAGATGGATCCGAACAGCGGAAGCAGGAACAGCGCACAGACGTTGTCCGCAGCCATGATCACTCCCGATACCACCGAATCCAGCCCGAAGGTCTGTTTCAGGATAAGCGGGATTACGTTGTCATACATCTGCCAGAAAGCGCAGATGGAAAGGAACGCCAGACCGATCAGAAACGTCCTCTTGTAGTTGAGTTTCATAACATTCCTCCATGGTTCACATCTTATTTATAACAGTATTATATCCCTTTCCTTCGTAAGCAGAACAGGGTCAGAACACCCTGTTCCCTCCGAGCCAGGTACTGCATATCTCTATGTCTTTGATCTTATATGGATCGGTCTCGAACGGGTCAGCCCCGAGGACCGTAAAGTCAGCAAGCATGCCCGGCACTATCTTTCCCTTCGTTTCCTCTTCGTACCCCGAATAAGCTCCTGCGGAGGTAAAGCTGTCCAGTGCCTCCTTTACGGAAAAAGCCTGGTTCGGGAGGTAAGGGCCTGTTCCGTCTATTGACGTCCTGGTGACCGAGCACTGTATCCCCTTCATGACATCAGGATATTCCACAGGACAGTCGGATCCGTTGGAGACGTTGACTCCGCTGTCCAGCAGCGTCTTCCAGGAATAGCTCGTCGCAGCGATATCTTCAGGGACCAGCGCTTCCACTATATGATTGTCGTAATCCAGGAACACGGACTGGGCATACACGCACAGGCCGAGCTCCGCTATCCTTCTGAGCTGATCCTCCCGGCTCACCTGGCAGTGAACGATACCGTCCCTCCTGTCTCCGTGATACCTGCTTCTGGCGTACTCAAAAGCGTCAAGGACCTGATCGAGCGCTCCGTCTCCAATTGCATGAACGACGGCGTTCATACCGTTGGACGCCGCGAGGCAGATGAGATCTCTGATCTCTTCATCGGAATGTATCAGCATCCCCTTCTCTCCGGTTCCGGGGTAATTGACCGACAGTCTGGCAGTGCGGCTGCCGAGAGATCCGTCCGCCAGCGCTTTCAGAGGTCCCGTGCTGAACATCGGATCGTTTTTCCTTATCCCTCCGCGGTCCAGAAAACCCTTGAGTTCGCTGACAGTGGGCAGATTGCACTGCTCCAGTACTCTGACCGTCAGTTCTCCGGCTTCTTCAAGTTCACAGTATGCTTTGTTCACCAGCAGCGGATCGAGTCCGGAGAAGACACCGTAGTCATCCGTCTGTACACTTGTGATCCCGTAACTGTTGACCTTTGCGGCCGCTTCTTTAAGCATTTTCTTTATATCGTTTACGGAAGGCACGGGAGCGACACCTGCGGCCAGATCTATCGCGTTCTCGTAAAGCCTTCCGTCCGGAACCCCGTCATTCCTGCCTATGCTTCCGCCGTCGGGATCTTTCGTATCTGCCGTTATTCCGGCAGCTTCCAGCGCAGGAGTATTCAGCACACAGCAGTGACCGCATGTCCTAGTGATCATGATCGGTACACTGTCCGATACTTCATCCAGATCGTTCCGGTCCGGCATACGGTCAGTGTCTCTGAAATAATCCTGATTCCATCCTCTCCCGAGCAACCACCCGCTGCTTTCCGGATCCATGCCTTTTAGAAATTCTCTGAGATAGTTCTTGAGTGACTCAAGACTGTCTGTATGCGCAGTCAGATCTGCGCCTGCCAGCACTCTTCCGTAATTGAGAAGATGCATGTGGGAGTCGTTGAAACCCGGGCAGACGAATCTCCCCTCCAGGTCGATCGTCTCAACATCAGGATCAGTAATATCCGGTCTCTCGTCCCAGACATCGGAGAACACACCGTTCTCCACCGCGAAAGCCCCGCGCAGCGGCAGCTCCCCCGTATACACTTTGCAATTGTAGAATACTGTTTTTTTGCTCATTTGTTCTCTGCCCTGTAGTTTTCCAAAGCGTAGCGGAATGAGTTCTTGAGGAACCGCCTGGCGTCCCTAGCCGGCTTTGTCGCATACGCTATCATGTCAAATCCGTGGAAGCATCCCTCGAATTTTCGGAAGAATACCTGTATCCCGGCTTTTCTCAGTTTATCCACATACTGTTCTGTTTCCGCACGGAAAGGATCTATCGTTCCCACGAAGGTGCACGCCGGGGGCATTCCGCTGAGGTCTTCCTCCCTTGCGGGAGCTGCATAACTGGGGATGTCCCCGTCCTTCGGGTAGCCGGCAAGATACAGATCCCACCCTGCCCTGTTTGAGCGCGTGTTCCAGACAGGTGCATCATTATCGCTGGAAGTTTCTGTCTCCCTGTCGTCGAGCATCGGGTACAGCGGCATCTGGAAAGCGATATTCACCATACCTTCGTCTCTTGCCCTGAGACACACCGCGGCGGTCAGTCCGCCTCCTGCGCTGTCGCCACCCACCATGATCCGGTCTCTGTCTATACCTAGCTCACCGGCATTCTGCAGCATCCAGTACAGCGCCAGGCAGCAGTCGCTCAACGCTGCGGGATAGGGAGCCTCGGTGGACCGGGTATAATCCGGCATCACAGCCACGCATTCCCCGTCCGTACAGAAGATGTCCGCGAACAGATGATCCTGTTCCGGCACACCCGTGGCATATCCTCCTCCGTGAAGCCAGAGGAGCCCCGCAGCGTTATGTCTGCGCTTCTCGGCGTTTTTCGCTCTGCATACCAGGACTCTCAGTTCCGTCCCGTCTCCTCTGGGAATGAATCTCTCCTCAGCATCTGTATGGATCGGAGCCCATCTTCCTCTGATCAGCTTGTCTTCCGCCAGATTGGTCTTGCGGAACAGCTCTTCATCCTGATACGGTCTGACTCTCCTGAAAGCCGTGCCGATCCGGCGCATGCTCTCTTCGATATCAGTATCCTTTATCCTGTACTCTGCCAACTGGACCGGTCTCCTTTCATACAAGACTATATTAGCACAAGCCGTTTCTCCCGTGTATCGCTCTGCCCTCCGGATATGGAAAGACCTGAGATGCGTTGCCGCACTCAGGTCTTTTTCATCTGTCCGAGCAGACTCAGAAGCAGTTCCCAGGTCAGGTTGGGCAGTTTCTTAAAACTGTACTCCATGTCGACACGCTCAGTGAACATGTGCGCGTCCTTCCCGTATGTTCCGAGATTGACGAGCGGTACGTCACCGAGAAGGCTGATAAAGCTTGCATCTGAAATGAACGGGTAATATGTCCTCACGGGGATTCCCAGCCGCGAGGAAACAGCTCCCAGTTCGGAATCCGGATCCACGGTAACGGGAGGATAACTGACCCCGGCCATGAATACCAGGACCACGGGCGTCATGTCACGGTCCATCCCGTGAAGCCTTTCCGCCTCCGAGATCCAGAACTTTCTTATGTCGGTGTGCGAATCGGCTTCTCCAAGATTTGATCCTACATTCTCCGCATACTCGTCCAGTGTCATAACTCTCGGATACAGTTCCCCTGTTTCCGCATCGATAACGTTCCTTCTTCCGTAAAAGTCTTTCTTTGCCCGTGTTATCCTCTCTGCTGTCTTTCTGACTGTCTTTTCCACCTCTTTCTTGAAAAGAGACAGTATCTCGTCCCCGGTCTTTCTCAGAGAGAACCAGTTGAAATATGCATAAGCGCTGTCTGCTGTCTGAACGCTGTAAGTCGTCTTTGTGTCGCTCTGTTTGAGGCTGACCGGAGGCTGCGTCGTCTCCCCGAGATTCTCCTCGCAGAGATCAGTGTTGTAGTCGATGGCGGACACTATATCCGAGATCATCAGATTAGGATCCATACTGCTGAATACCTGTCCCACATGACTGCTTCTTCCGAAAGCCATAGCACAGGGCAGGTACTTTCCTATGGTTCCGAGATATGCCGCAGGTTCGTTCGAGCTGTAGTCCGCACAGACCGCCGCTTTGATCCTGATGCATCTCTCCTCCGAAAGCTGTCTGATGAACTTCATGGAGGTTATCGCACCATGGGAATCTCCCTCTTCGTCGCACTCGAACAGCGCTATCAGCGCACCGCTGAGTGCGGATCTGTTTTCCGAGAAATGCTTAAGAATATACAGGCAGCTGGCCACACCGGCCTTCATGTCCAGTGCGCCGCGGCCGAACATATACCTTCCGCTGTCTATATCCGCAACGACGCTGCCGTCACTTATCTCCCTGAGAGCTTTCTGAAGCTCACCGGGCTTCGTCGCCAG
>JAFYZG010000042.1 GCA_017548825.1 Oscillospiraceae bacterium | reverse complement strand
TTACCTCTTCGTGTTGATCAATTCTGTTCCGGATCAATCCTTGGGATAGTTATCCATCGGGATGCGTGTGGTCATCCACTTCTTGATCTCATCATCCGGCCAGCCTATGGACATTGTGAATCCGCCCAGCTCCTGCGTACCGGCGTTGCCGACGCGGTGTCTCCAGATCTTGAGGCCGTAATCGTAGGTGAGGATCTCGTAGCAGTCCTTGTAGAAGATATCCAGCTCGGTCCAGGTCATGCCGCCCAGTCCGCCCAGGCTGAAGACTATCTCTTCGCCGGAGGGAACAGGCATATCTTCCAGAAGGATATCCAGGACGATCTGAGCGAGCTCACGGCTGCGGGGCAGCTTGATGCGTTTGCCGCTGGATTCGCCGTGGACACCGATGCCCATCTCAATCTCATCTTCCGGCATGTCGCCCATGATCGGGAGTCCGGAGATGGGGTGGATAGCGGGCCTGATGCCGACGCCATAGGATCTCTGACGGAGGTTGCACTTCTCGGCAAGTCTGAGGATCTCTTCCACGCTCTCGCCGCACTCCGCCATCACTGTGGAGCAGCTGAGGGCTCCGCCGGATCCGCGGCGCTCATTCATCCTCTCCTTGGGAGCGGATGCAACGTCGTTGCCTCCGATGCTCAGATAAACGTTATTGATGCCGTTGGCCTCGCAGAGCTGTTTGCACAGCGTGGAGTTGAGGACGTCACCGGCGTGTCTTGCGACGTTCATGATAATGGGGCTTCCGTCATCGATCTCCTGGATCATGCGGAAGAGCTGACGTGCAGACGGTGCCGCGAAGACGTCGCCTGTGGTCATTCCGTCAAATCCGCCCGGACGGATGAATGTTCCGGGAGGGCCCTCGTGGCCTGCTCCGCCGCCGCCGACCAGCTTGACCAGTCCCTTCGGCTTCTTGTATTTGTCACGTCTTACCGTGATCCTTGAGTTCGGAAGGACCCTGGAGTACTTTTCAGCGTCATCAGCGATAAGGCGGCTGCCCGCCATTGCCTCATCGACAAGTGTATCCAGATCGTTGTAAAGCTTCTTGATAAACATCTCTGAGTTCCTTTCTTATAAATTTTTGCTGTACATAAATAATATCATTTTTCATGAAAAAAAAAGAGTATCACAGCAGTGTTTCGGCAAAAAAATGTATGGTCCGGCAGAAGCCGGACCATATCATCAAGTCTTTTTTGTACCGGGTATCAGGCAACAGCGTTGTCCGCGAAGCCCTTCAGGAAGTAGTACATGGACCTGGATCCCGCGTCGATGTAGCCGATGGCTCTCTCCGCAAGGTTCCTCGCTCTTCCGAGCTTCGGGATCATGTCTCTTGTGGCCTCGGAGCCCTCAAAGCCCTTCTCGGCCGCCGCTTCCAGCGCTTCCTTCACGTCGTCTGTCTCCGCGTTCTTCAGCGACTCGACGAACGGATACAGCGTGTCGACCATCGTGCAGTCTCCGGGCTGTGCGCCGCCCAGATCCTGTACTCTCTTCAGTCCGGCTGCGAACATGTCAGCCAGATCCTTCACGCCCAGCTCGTCCTTGCCCATGATCGCTGACGCGAATCCAAGGAACATCGATGCGAGGATCGGTCCGATCGCTCCGCCCGCTGTGTCGGCAAGTCCCATTCCGGCGCTCATCATAAGATCGCCCATGGTCTTGGGATCATCTTCCTCGATGGCCGCTTTGACCTTCTGATAACCTTTGCGTACAGTCACGCCGTGGTCGCCGTCTCCGACGAACGCGTCCAGAGAGCAGAGCTCCGTCTCTCTCTCGATGATCATGTCCGCTCCGGCAAATACTGCTCTTCTGAGATCTTCTAATACCATAACTTGTACCTCTCTTATATCTGATGTTTTTTGATATCAGTCTTCGGGATAGAGTCCCTTGGGAAGCGGAGTGGTCATCCACTTCTTGATCTCGTCATCCGGCTGTCCGATGGCGAGAACGAATCCGCCGAGTTCCTGTGTTCCGGCGTTGCGGACGCTGTGTCTCCAGATCTTGTAGTTCCAGTCATACACCAGGTACTCGTAGATATCCTTGTAGAGGATGTCCAGCTCGGTCCAGGTCATGCCGCCCAGTCCGCCAAGGCTGATGGCTATCTCGGAACCGGAGGGAATGGGCATGTCTTCCAGAAGGATGTTGCAGACTATCCTCGCGAGCTCACGGCTGCGGGGCAGCTTGATGCGTTTGCCGCTGGACTCACCGTGAACGCCGATGCCCATCTCGATCTCGTCTTCCGGCATGTCGCCCATGATCGGGAGTCCGGATACGGGGTGGATGGCGGGCCTGATGCCGACGCCGAAGGACCTCTGGCGGTCATTGCACTTCTTGGCCATCCTGAGGATCTCTTCCACGCTCTCGCCGCACTCCGCCATGATGGCTGTGGTGTTGAAGACACCGCCGTTTCCGCGGCGCTCGTCCTCATGTCCCTTGGGGGCGGATGCAACGTCGTTGCCGCCGATGCTCATATAGACGTGGTTGATGCCGTTCGCTTCGCACAGCTGCTTGCACAGAGTGGCGTTCAGCACGTCGCCCGCGTGTCTCGCGACGTTCATGATGATGGGGCTTCCGTCGTCGATCTCCTGGATCGCCCTGAACATCTGACGGGCTGAGGGAGCTGCGAATACGTCTCCCTGTGTGGCGGCATCAAATCCGCCGGGCCTTATCATGACTCCGGGAGGGCCCTCGTGTCCGGCGCCGCCGCCGGCTGTCAGCTTGACCAGTCCCTTCGGTTTCTTGTACTTGTCAGTTCTTACCGTGATCCTTGAGTTGGGGAGCAGTCTCGAATACTTATCGGCGTCGGGCTGGGCAATGAGTCTGCCGCCGGCTATCGCCTCGTCGACAAGAGTGTCGAGATCGTTGTAAAGTTTCTTGATAAACATCTTTTCGTTCATCTCCTGTACTTTTGTTATGCATTTTTGCCAACTAAATAATACTTTACCACATTAAAATATAAGAATAAAGTACAAATGGTCACTGTCAGAAATGACAACCGGATATCTTTTCCGTCTCATCCGGGAAGATCAAACCCCTGTCAGAAACACAGATAGAGCAAACAAAAAGGACCGGAGCTCTTCCGGTCCTCTTCCATAGGACTTATCAGTCCTTCTTGCCGAGATTATAGCGTTTATTGAAGCGATCAACGCGTCCACCTGTATCGACGAGCTTCTGCTTGCCGGTATAGAAAGGGTGGCACTTGGAACAAATTTCCACGCGAATATCCTTGCGAGTCGAACGGGTATGGATTACCTCGCCGCATGCGCACGTGATCGTTGTGTCAACGTACTCGGGATGAATGCCTTCCTTCAACTAATGTCACCTCTTTTTCTTTAGTAATAATGGTGAGCTGAGCAGTCAGCCTTGAAATAATATCACAGTGTTTTTTGCTTTGCAATACCTTTTTCACAGACCCGCGGCTTCCCTCGTCGCCTTCTCGAGCTCTTCAGCCAGCAGGTCGGATTTCTCCGCGGAGTCCTCCTTTGCGGAGATGTACAGTTTCATCTTGGGCTCGGTCCCGGAGGGCCTGACGATGACTTTTGCGCCGTTCTCCAGCGTGTACACCAGCACGTCGGATGCAGGAAGATCTATCGGTGTAACCGTTCCGTCCTGAACGGTATGCTCATGTTTCAGGATATCGTCCGATTCCACCACTTTGAATCCCGCGATCTCTTTGAGAGGGTTCTCTCTCAGGCCTGCTGTGACCGCCTGCATCTTCTCGGTGCCGTCAGCTCCCGGGAAAGCGATATTGGCCACTTTGTGCCTGTAATATCCGTACTTGTCATACAGTGAATCCAGCACCTCCAGAGGCGTCGTGTTCCTGGATTTGTAGT
>JAFYZG010000041.1 GCA_017548825.1 Oscillospiraceae bacterium | reverse complement strand
GTGAGCACGAAGGTCTTTCCGCTGCCGGCGGCTGCTCCGACGAGGATGGCTCCGTCCTTATCGACAGCATTCTTCTGTTCGGGGGTGAGCTGTTTATCAGACATCGTTCTCCTCCTCTCCGAACATCTCTTTTCTCGATATATTCCTTATCGGACGCGGTTTCTCTATTCTGTCGGCTCCGCAAACTGCTCTGTAGTAACAGTACCTGCAGGGTCTGCTTCCGTTTGATTCTTCCGCCGGGATCGCTCTGATATCTCCGGCTCGGATCCCGGAAGCCATCTCTCTGACCAGCTGCTCGATCTTTTTCTCTATCTTTCCGAGTTCCTCCAGCGAAGCGAGATTCCCGCTCTTCCATCTGCCTGTCTTGGGGTCGACGCTGGCGGGGATGAACGTTCCCTCTCCGCCTTTTTCCATCGCCGAAAGGATCTGCGGGTCGTTCAGCATCAGACCGCTCATCTTGAACACTTTCTCCGCACCTTCTTCGTCGGAGGCCGGAGAAGGATCCCCCGGCATATAAAGGACTCCTGCGGGGACTATATTCTTCCCGTACAGCGCTCCGCCGTTGTTCTTGACAGCGAAGAGATACAGCAGCATCTGTACGTTAAGTCCCTGCCAGACATCCGAGAGCTTGAACTCTTTGCCTCCGGTCTTGTAGTCCACTATCCTCACATAGGTCTCGCCGTTGCGCGAATAGGTGTCCACCCTGTCTATCTTCCCGAACACTTCAGCCCGGTGTCCGTCATCCAGGACTATCACCGGTCCCGGTATATCGGCCCCGATATTCAGCTCGAATCCCTCCGCTCTGAATTCACTCTGCAGCTGCTCCGCCCTGAGCCTGCCTGCGAGCCTGATACAGTTCTCTTTGATCTGGTCGGAGATAACTCTCATCCTCGGAGTCATCGCCTTCTCACCGACCATCCCGCTTATATATTCGTCCGCAAGCCTTCGGCATGCGTTCCTTATCTCGCTCTCGCCGCTTCCGGTCAGATCTCCGGAAAACTCGCGCATAAGGTTCTCCATGACATCATGGACGAAGCTGCCGGCCACATCCGGAGACATCTCAGCCTTCCTGAGCGGCCTTATCCCTGCCAGGTACTGCAGGAAGAACATGAACCTGCATTCCTCATAGGTCTGCATCCTGCTGGCTGTGATGCTGGTGACATCGCCGGCGAGCGCCTGGGCGATATCCGTATCCCCTATCACCATTTCCTTTCTTCTGACAGCTTCCTCATATTCCCTGCATGCGTCACCTGCATCGCTCTCGAGGAGCGATGCCGCCAGGACGTTGTTCCTTCCTTGCATAGCTTCCGCATAGATGCCTTTAGCGGTCCTTATATTAACTATTCCGCACGCGGGATCTTCCTCTACTTCCTCTAAACCGTAAGCCGCGGTGAACCCTTCCAGTTCCGCGCAGGGGATCATATTCCCGCCTGCAGCGGTTCCAGTGCAGGACAGATATAACCTCTCCGACGGAGAAGTCACGGCATCGTACAGGAAGAACGATTCAAGATCGGTGTTCTGATCGAAACTGCCTCCCAGCACCAGATCATAGCTCGAGAGTATATCCCTCTCCTCCAGGGTGAAAAGGTTTCCTTCCGTTATATCTCTGGGGAACACCCCGTCATTCAGACCCATGACGAAGCAGGCTTTCGGGTTGAAAGGTCTGGAATGACCTGCCACACCGACGAACACTCCGTCTCCGACTCTCGGGATATCCGCAGACCGGGTGCTCCTGGCAAGGATCCTCAGCGTGTCGGGCAGTTCCGCATTCGAGAGATCTTCCCTCTCCGCCATATCGTACAGCTGCTGGATGATCTCAAAGAGCAGTTCCGCGTTCAGCCTGCCGGCTTTATCGTTCTTTTCTATGGTCTCTGCAGCGCCGCAGGCATCCATCAATTCGTAAGCGGCTCTGACCAGTTCCTTTCCCTCCCTGCCTTCTCTGCTGAGGACCGGCCTGATCCACTCCGTAACTTTTATTCTGGCAGTTTCGGTATCTCTGAGGATCCTCTCCTCGTCTTCCCCTTCCGGGAAGCCGAATCCGGAAGGACTCATTCGGAAGGGGACGAACCATTCCCCTCCTTCTATCCCGTGTACAAACGAATAGTCCTCCAACAGTGAGATCTCGTCCTCTCCGATATCGCAGAGACCTGTCTTGAGCATCCTCATCAAACTGTCGGTCTTAATGCCGGAAGCCATCTCCAGCGCGCACAGCATGAAGACTGTACCGGGGGCGCTGAGCATATCTTCCCCTTCATCGAAGATGAAAGGAATGCCGAACTCCGAGAACGTCCTGGTCACAGGATCTCTGTAGTCATCCGCATTGCGGAACAGCACTGAGACGTCACTGTATCTGTATCCGTTTTCCCTTGTAAGCGTCACTATCTCATCGGCGACTCTTTTTGTCTCGTCATACCGGTCTTTCCCCGTGAACCATCTGACGCCTTCCGTATTCCGGTCTCCCTGTACGGTAAAACTCCTGAAATAACGCTCCGCCAGTCTCAGCCCGTTCGTGCCGAACCTTTCGTTCGTTTTCAGCAGGATCGTTTCCGGCTCTCCGGCGAACAGTTCGGAAGACATCTTTCTCAGCAGCTCATATGTCCTGAAAGGAACGGCAAGCGATGACCTTCTGTCGTCATCGGAGCCGGTGCTGCTCAGTGAAAACACGACAAGATCCGCAGAAGAAGCTATCTGCCTGATCATCTCATACTCCGCATCAGTGAATCCGGAGAATGCGTCGAAAAACACCGACTTTCCCCTGAACAGCGCAGACTGCGGGATCTTTCCCGCGGCGAACCTGATCTCGCCGGAATCGTCCAGATACTCCGAGCCGAGACAGCTCTCGTACTCCTCCATTATGGACGCGATGTCCCCGAATTTGTCAGCTGACATGGTCCCTTTGATCTCGCCGCTGATCTCTCTGAGCTCGGACGGCGTCGCTCCCGCGCTCCTCAGTTCATCGAACAGACTGCTGAGCTTTTCGTAAAAAGCGAAATCCCTGCTTCTTGAATAGCAGGTAAGCTGGTCTCTGCGCTTTATCATCGCTCTTCTGGCGAAAGCGGTCTTCTGAGCGTCTGCAAGTCTCACGCGCGCGGAACCTCCGCATTCTCTGAGGACATAGCGTGAGATGCTCCTGAAGCTCATTACTTTGGTCCTGGAACCCAGAACTCCGGGAAGGCGCGCGACGAGTTCTCTCTCATAGGTGAACCCGGTCTGTTCCGGAACGACGATCACCGTCTCCTCGCCTTTTTCGGCGAGAGAAGTGATCTGTTCCAGACAGTACCTGCTTTTGCCGCTTCCCGCGGTCCCTAATACGAATCTGAACACCGGATATCCTTTCTAAACACAAGGCCGCCATTCCTTTGAACGGCGGCTCTTTTCATGTGATTATCTCCGCTCCTTTATCAGCGCGATATACGACCCATGCCCCGTATCCTTCTGTTCTGAGGAGATCTCTGGCCTCCAGAGCCTCTCTCGGTCTCTGGAATACGCCGAACACTGCCGCACCGGTCCCTGTCATCGCAGAATAGACCGCTCCGTCGGCTGCCATCTTATTCTTCAATTCCTCTGTGACCTCGTCCGCTGTCACAGGCTCGAACACATTGCCTGCGCGCAGAAACGCCTTCTCGGCATCTCCTTCAGCAAGGCCCTTAATGATGCTGTCCGTATCCGGATGTACTAATACCGGTGTGCGGTCCAGCATCGCATAGGCTTCCTTTGTGGAACGTCCGTGTCTCGGCATTGCTATCAGCATCGGGCAGGACAGGTTATCGTCGATGCTTTGTATCACCTCTCCTATCCCTCCGACCCGCGCCGTGCCTCCGATGACGCAGAACGGGACATCAGCTCCGACTGCCGCTCCAATATCGCACAGTTCCCGTTCACTCAGTCCCGCTTTGAGGAGGCTGTTGAAACCGATCAGGGAAGCTGCCGCATCAGCGCTTCCGCCGCCCAGTCCAGCCTGTGACGGGATCCTCTTCCTGACAGTACACCTGGCTTCAGGCATCTCCGTTCCGAGTTTCTCGGTCAGTTTTTTTGCCGCTTTCCATATGAGGTTCTTCTCGTCTGTCGGGAAATAACGGACGTTCGACTTTATAGAGAAGGGATGCCCCGGCGTAAGTTCTATCCTTATCTCGTCGAACAAAGTGACCGAACGGTTCACCATGTCGACTATATGGTATCCGTCCTCTCTCACGCCTGTGACGTCCAGCGACAGGTTGAGCTTCGCGTTCGCGCGGATAACAAGAGCCTCTGTCATAGCTCGTTCACGAACTCTCCGATCCTTCGGAGAGCTTCCTTGATATGTTTTATCGAATAACTGTAGGACACTCTGACATGCCCTTCCCCTCCGGGCCCGAATGCGGTGCCCGGAATGACAGCGACCCTCTTCTTTCTGATCAGCTGCTCGCAGAACTCCTCTTCCGTCAGCCCGGTGGATTCTACGCTCGGGAACACATAGAAAGCTCCTCTCGGCTCAAAGCAGTGCAGTCCGATGCGGTTGAATCCGTCGACTATGAACCTTCTCCTGATGTCATATTCATCTCTCATCGAAGCTACTACATCCTCGCAGTCCCTGAGGGCGACGATGCCGGCATACTGAGCTGTAGTGGGAGCGCACATGATCGCGAACTGATGCATCTTGACGATCTGTTCCGTTATGGGGGCCGGTGCACATACGTAACCGAGTCTCCATCCGGTCATTGCAAACGATTTGGAGAAACCGTTCACAGTAACGGTCCTTGCCCACATGTCATCGCTGATGGAAGCGGGAGATACATGGCGCTCTCCGCCGTATGTAAGTTCCGAATATATCTCGTCTGAGATCACGAAGATGTCCGTTCCTTTAAGGACTTCTGCTATCTGCTCGAGATCGCTTCGTCCCATCACCGCTCCTGTCGGATTGCTGGGAAACGGCAGTACCAGGATCTTAGTCCTGTCAGTGATGGCTTCCCGCACTTCCTCAGCCGTCAGTTTGAACTCGTTCTCCTCCTTGAGGATGATCGGAGTCACTTTCGCCCCGCACATCTTCGCTATGGGCTCATAACAGACGAAGCACGGCGTAGGCAGCAGCACCTCATCACCCGGGTTCAGCAGGGTGCGCATCGCCATATCTATGGCCTCCGACCCTCCGACCGTCACCACGGTCTCGGTATCGGGATCATATCTCAGCCCGAAAGCGCGCTTCAGGTAAAGGGTTATCTGTCTCCTGAGCTCTTTGAGTCCCGCATTGGCGGAATAGAAGGTCTTTCCCTGATCCAGACTCTCGATGCCCGCGCGCCTGACTTCCCAGGGCGTGACGAAATCGGGCTCGCCGACCCCGAGAGAAAGACAGTCGCCCATCTCCTCGGCCAAACTGAAGTACTTTCTTATGCCGGACGGTTTGATCTCCTGCAGTTGGGAAGACATCAGTCTTTTGTATTCCATCAGATATCCATCTCCCTGTAATCAGTGTTGCCGGTGGATACCGTATGACCCTGCTTCTTGTATGTCTTAAGAACGAATCTGGTGGATGTGGAGATCACGGACTCCATCGGCGCGAGCCTTCTGCCGACGAACAGCGCGATGTCCTTGAAGCTCCTGCCCTCGACGACCAGAGATATATCGCTGCCACCGCTCATGAGCGTGCAGCTCTTGACCTCAGGCATCTGTGAGACGAGTTCGGCGAACTCATCGAATCCGAAATCCTTCTTGGGGGCGATCTTGAGGTCGATATAGCTTTCGACCATCTCTCTGTCCGCCTTGTCCCAGTCGACCACAGCACGGTAACCGAGGATAGTACCGTCGTTCTCCATCCTGCGCATCTTCTCTGTGACTCCCTCGGGAGTATCTCCCGTCATCGTCGCAAGTGTCTCCACCGGAAGCCTCGCATCTTCGCAAAGCAGTTTAAGAAGCTTGTCCATTCTGAAACCTCCAAATCAAATCGAAAACCTGATCCGGTCACACCGGATCTGTCAGTCGGAAGAAGTATTCCTGCTGACGAGCCAGAACAGCCCCAGCATGAATACGGCATCGACACCTATGAGCAGGTATCTGAACCAGTCCTGAAGGAATCCCGTTCTGAAGAACAGGTATCCGAGATAAGCGAGTCCAACCTCGACCGCTATAAGCAGGCTGTATACGAGCACATATCTGAGGATACCGGCGGCTATACCTTTTCCTTTGGCCGGCCGCGGACTCATCTGTCTTCAGCCTCCAAAGCCATTATCTTGTCTACTCTTCGCTGGTGTCTGCCGCCCTCGAACTCCACGGAGAGATAAGCATCCACTATCTCGCACGCCAGTCCGTCCCCGACGACGCGTCCCCCGAAACAGAGCACGTTGGCATCGTTATGAAGCCTGGTGTATTTTGCCGAGTATGTATCGCTGCAGCACGCCGCGCGTATCCCTTTGATCTTGTTGGCTGCCATCGAGATGCCTATGCCTGTTCCGCAGATGAGGATCCCTCTCTCACATTCTCCGCTGAGTATCCTGCTGCATCCCTCTCTGGCTATGTCGGGGTAATCGCAGCTCGCCGGCTCATAACATCCTACATCGGTCACTTCGTGTCCGAGCTCCTCAAGATGCGCCTTGACTGCCTTCTTGAGTTCAAAACCGCCGTGGTCACTGCCTATCATCAGTTTCATATCAGTTCTCCTCCTGATCTCTCTGTATCCTGTTCCTCTCAGCCTGTGACAGCTGAAGGTAGAAAGGTCTCAGTTCTTCCGCGCTGAAGAGCAGTCCCCTGTCCGCCATCACTGACGCCGCCTCGCAGACATATCCTGCGTGGACATATCTCAGATCGTCTCCCGCATATTCGGCTCCGTCAACAAATGACGATACCTCCATGGAGATGTCCCCGACGACGAGCGGGGCTGTCAGCCCTGTCTTTCCGCAGATGTCGTTCAGTTCAGTGAAACTCAGGACGCACTCATCCATGACTTTTGTCAGTTCACCGTTCACTGATCTGTATGCGGAACAGTAGGCCCTCTTCTGTCTGGCGTCCAGCACGGTCAGTATATCTCTTCCGGAATCCCTGAGAGGTTCCGCAAGAGCCAGAAAAGTGGACACTCCCGCGCATCTTGCGCCTGTCGCAAACGCCATGCCCTTGACCAGTCCCATGCCGATCCTGAGTCCCGTGAATGATCCCGGTCCCGACGTGACCGCGAACACATCCACGTCGCCGGGTCTGATCCCGGCCGCGCGCAGGGCTTCGTCGCATCTGACAAGAAGCGTCTGGGAATGCGTCAGTCCTTCGTTGGCATACGCTTCATACAGCAGTTCGCCGTCTCTGCTGACCGCCGCGCTCCCGGCGGCGGAAGAAGAATCCACTCCGAGTATTATCAAAACGAAAGCTCCTTTGGGAAATCAATCTCTATGGACCTGATGTCGCCGTCACCGTGTCCTATCCTCACCTTAACCGCATCTTCGTCGACGGCGAACGGTACGTTCTCGCTCCATTCCATGAAAACGGTCATTGTCCCGTCGAGATAATCATAGAATCCGGTGCCGTAAAGCTCGTCCTCCGACGAGATCCTGTACATGTCGAAATGCGCCAGATCCAGCCGTCCTCCGCGGTACTCGTTCACGATGGCGAAAGTAGGGCTGCTGACGGTACAGTCATAGCCCATACCGCGGAGGACTCCGCGGACAAACGCAGTCTTGCCCGCTCCAAGATCGCCGTACATGGCGACGACCGTGCCGGGTTCAAGATACGCGGAGAACTTCTCTCCCAGTTCTTCCGTCTCGCTCTGAGACGATGTAATAAAACGGTAAGTGTACATCAGTTCCTTATGATCAGCCGCCTGCTCAGATCTTCTCCCGCAGGCCGCGGTATTTTCCTGACTATATTATAGATGTCAGTGGCGCGCATCTCCTCCCCTGCGACCAGAGCGGCATCCCCCGATACAGCTGACAGTTTTGAGATGTTCTCCGAGACCGGAACGCGCGCAGCTCCGGCGATATCTCCCAGAAGTTCCTTCCCGCCTTTTCCGACAGCCAGTATCCTGGCATACGGCGGGACAGCCGGCGCACTCCCGGCTATGCCGCAGACGGCACAGGCTGCAGCTCTCTTTATCCTGCTGAGCGTGAAACTCTTGGTATTGACTGACGAATAGAATTCACTAAGCGACGATGCCTCTCTGGCGGATCTGTAGATCCTGTTCTCCAGTCCTCCGGAGATATCGGGGATCCTCTTCACGTCACCCTCGGTGAGCTGCCTGAGGCTCGCCATCGCGACTGTATCCCACCTCTCAAGCGAAACGGTATCGCCATATCTGATGAGTTCCGCGGTCCTCTCGGTCACGTATCCTTCCGGATCTCCGCCGGTCAGGATAATGTCTCTGACGGCGTGCGCACTGAATCCGTCATCATCTCTGCGCACCGTCTCAACTGTCATCCCGGAAGCGCACGACCTGACAGCTCTCAGGTAATCTACGGCAAGGATATTGTTCGGGCGGGACATCTCCTCCGATAGCCTGTTTCCGCCGATCTCTGCTACGGCTGCGGAAAGAGCTCGGGGATAACTGTATCCCTCAGCGCACAGTTCACTGACTCTGGCCTTGGTCCTCCCGTCATCCACGGCATCGGCGATGGACTTCAACAGCCCGATATCTCCGCATTCACTGCCGAAAAAAAGAGTATCGACCGCTCCGAGGGCATCCAAAAGTCCCACCGATGCGGCCGCAAACCTTTCCGAAGATGAAAGTGAATACCTGACAGGAAGTTCAAAAACAAGGCTGAAGCCCTGATCCACCAGATCCTCCGCCCTGTCAAACTTTGAGAGAACAGCCGGTTCTCCCCTCTGGACGAAGTCTCCGGACATCACAGCGACCAGTCTTTCCGCCCCTCTCCTGAAGGCTTCATCTATCAGTTTTCTATGCCCGGTATGGTAGGGATTGCACTCGCAGACGACCCCGAAAACACTCATCTGAGGCCCCCTTCCGTCCTTGCAAAACACCTTTGTATTGCTATAATTATAGATGCGTATAAAAGGCTTGTAAAGCAACAAAAAAGGAGCAGAATATGAAGGTTCTAGTCATAAACGCAGGTTCCAGCAGCCTCAAATATCAGCTGATCGAGATGGATAACGAGCAGGTGATATGCAAGGGCAACTGCGAGCGTATCGGTGCGGGCGGATTCATCACCCACAGCGTCACAGGCGGTGCCAAGATCGAGAAGAAGATGGATTTCCCGACCCACAAGGAAGCTTTCCTTGAAGTCGTCAAGCAGATGACCTCCGGAGAAGGAAAGGTCATCGACGACATGAGCGAGATCGTCGCGGTAGGACACAGGGTCCTCCACGGCAGCGAGATCTACAAGCAGAGCACCCTTGTGACAGACGAGGTCATAGACACTATCTATGATCTCCGCGAGCTCGGTCCTCTTCACAACCCGCCTCAGGCGATCGCCATGAGGGCATGCCGCGAAGTATTCGGTCCCGACGTACCGATGGTCGCCGTGTTCGACACATCGTTCCACCAGACCATGCCCCCCAAGAGCTATATATTCCCGATCCCCTATGAATACTATGAGAAATATTCCATCCGCCGCTACGGTTTCCACGGAACTTCCCACCGCTATGTGAGCAAGCGCTTCTTTGAGCTCAGAGGGATCGATCCCGAAGGCACGAAGATCATCACATGCCACCTCGGAAACGGCAGCTCCCTGTGCGCCATCATGGACGGCAAGTGCTTTGATACATCGATGGGCCTCACCCCCCTTGACGGATTCATCATGGGCACCAGAAGCGGCGGCATAGATCCTTCCGTTGTAACGTACATCGCCAACAAGGAAGGTCTCACCCCTGACGAGCTCAGCGATCTCATGAACAAGAAATCCGGTTTCCTCGGAGTCAGCGGCGTCTCCAGCGACTGCAGAGATATCCGCCAGGCTGCGAAGGACGGAAACGAGAGAGCCCAGTTGACCGTTGACATCCTCATCCATCAGATCAAGAGATTCCTCGGCGGATACGCCGCTGAGATGGGCGGAGTCGACGCGGTCATCTTCACCGGAGGCATCGGCGAGAACGACGCCGAGACCCGCGAAGCCATCTGCGAAGGAATGGAGTACATGGGCCTCAAGATCAGCAAAGAGCT
>JAFYZG010000040.1 GCA_017548825.1 Oscillospiraceae bacterium | reverse complement strand
TCGAGGAAGGTGATCTCCTTTCCCGTCGCGTCCTCCGGCAGCTCGTTCCCCTGTTCCCTGAAGAACCGGATCCAGAGGCCTGCAGCATAGCATATGATTATCAGCGCCGCGCAGATGAAGAGGACCAGCGCGGCAAATCTCCCTCTGCGGCTATTCATCTGATCCCTCCTCTGCGGAAGTGAGCCGGATGACTCCCGTCAGCACGAACATGGCCGCGATTATCAGCGCATGTGCGAAGAAAGCGCCTCCGAACTCGAGACCGGCTATGGTCACGGGCTTCCTCATCATGGCTTCCACTATCACGGAGAGCAGAAGAAACGATACTCCGAGGGCGGACCGTTTCATGACTGCTCCGTTCACGCTGTCCCTGTATCTGAACACCGTCCAGACGCAGTGCAGCACCGCGGGGATCCCGAACATGCTGTACAGCGGTGTCATATCATACCCGAGGATCAGTCTCTGGACCGCGTTCGCGATGCTCACCGCAGCAACGGCGCAAAGGATCGCCGTGCGGGCCTTTCTGTCAGCTCCCTGCGGCCTGAAGATCTCCAGGATCAGTATCCAGAACAGCCCGGTGATCAGCGTAATGAAAAAGTAAACGACAGGCCACAGGAATCTGAGACTCTTCTCTTCTATCCTGAACACATGCATTATGATCCCCATCAACACTGTGAGAGGGACCGCTGAACATGTATCGAACCAGTCCTTACCGACTCTGCTCCTGTTCCTGCAACGCAGCGCGGCAGAAAACATGACGAGGCTTCCGATGAACACCGGTACATCGGACAGTCCCGCAGATAGTTCTGCTCCGCTGTTTATAGTCATTTCTCCCAAAGCCCCGATACGAAATATATGAGTCCGACCCATGTGTAAATGGAGTAGAAATTGCCGTTGGCATCCCTTCCGTTCCTGAGCACCTCAGCCGCTTCTTCCCTGGTCAGCAGGACATATCCGTCGAACCTCTCCGATCCGACAGCCCCCTTCTGGCTGAAACTGTTCTCATCATCCTGCGACACGACCGCGCAGACCAGCGCATTGCATTCGTCCGTCAATCCCGGCGAGCTGAATACAAGAGGATCCACGACGAACAGCCTGTCGGTATCCCGGACGGTGATACCCGTCTCCTCGAAGATCTCTCTCCTTGCTGTTATCTCAAGGGCGTCTTCTCTGTCCCTGTCATCTCTGTCGATCAGACCTGCAGGAGGACTGAGAAGATACTGCCCCGTCGGGTAGCGGTACTCATACTGCATATAGAGCCTGGGACCATCTGTCTCAGACTCTACTATCAGGATGCAGGTCACCGCGTCGGGAGCCATCGTCCTGAACTCCGCGTCGCTCTTGATCGCCACCAGTTCTTCCTTGTCCCTTCTGGTCGCGTCGTAGTAATGCTTTCCGGGAGCGTACTGCAGGTCATATACCTTGACGAACCTGGTCTCCAGAAGCGTCTCTATGTTCTGTTTGTTTATCTCAGGCCTGTCAGTCATATCAGATCCTCTTCCTCCTGCGCCGGATTCAGGATATCCAGCGTATCCGGCATCCATTTCTCATATATCAGCGCCGTGTTGACGCAGTCGTAGAGCGCGTCGTGAGCCCCCTTTATCCTGACGCCCATTATCTCCACCGCCCTGCCGAGGGAGCATCTCTGCTCCTCGTACAGATAGTCCCTGTCGAATTTCTCCTGCAGATCGCGGAAGGACATGTCGCCGGGCAGCTCGATGCCGTAGGCTTCCGCGTTCTGCCGCAGAGCCAGTTCGTCGGACGTTCCCCATTCCCCGAACAGGCGATCGTCACCGCACCACTGCAGGAAACGCGGCAGCACCTCGCGGAGGGTGTCCTTCATGCGGAGCTCCTCCTGGGAGATCCTGGTGAGCTTCTTGACCGACGCTGTGAGCACCGGAAAGAGCTCAGGCCTCACCAGTTCACGGAACCTGTCCGTGACACGGTAGGCGCTGTCCACCTTCACCGCTCCTATCTCGATTATGTCACCGGTGAAATAGTCCGGATCGTCTTCCGGAAGCGGTACAGCAGGCTGGTTCCATTCAAGATCGATTATTATCACGATGACCTCTTAAAAAGCTCTTATTTCGCTTTTAATTATACCTGAAAGGCCCTATTTCGCCACTTTTTTTGTTTTTCCGAACATATGCCTGTGCTATACTTTTCTCACAAAGGTGATCAGTCACTGATGATTATAAAAAGACAGGAGATAAAGAAAATGGCAAGAAGAAAAAGAAGAGGCCTGGGCGGACTGCTCGGTAAACTCGCGGTGGCTGTAGGACTTGCTGCCGTAGTGTCCAATCTTGAGAAGGAAGCCAAGGAAGAAGGCAGGGATATCACCGATGTCGCCGCCGACAAGGTCAACAATTTCGTCAACGACGTGAAGTCCGGAGAGCTCCAGAAGAACGTCCTCGAGAAGGCCGACAAACTGGTCAACGGAGCCAAGGAGACCATCAACAACACCGTCGAGTCGGTTAAGACCGGCGAGATCAGGGACAAGGCCACCGAGGTGGTTGACAACATCAGGGACGGCGTAGTGGATATCTTCGACGGCAAAGGCACCAACGAAGAGGATGATGCCGACACCGCTGACGAAACAGAAGAAACGACCGAAGAATAATACCTCTTATACAGATAGGGGCACTTCACGTGCCTCTATCTTTCCCTTTTTTCGATCATGGGTATACACAAGCATACCGAAAACTAATACACAGGAGAATTATCATGAGATACAATATCACCGGCGAGCCCATGCCCGTCGTTATCTGCCATCTGGACAAGGATGAGTCCATGATCACCGAGAGTGGATCCATGGTATGGATGTCGCCCAACATGCAGATGGAGACCGTGGGCGGAGGTCTCGGTAAGGTATTCGGAAGGATGTTCTCAGGAGAGCATCTGTTCCAGAACGTCTATACCGCCAGAGGCGGAGAAGGCCTGATCGCTTTCGCCAACAGTTTCCCCGGCACTATCCGCGCGGTGGAGATCACCCCCGACAAGCCCATAATCTGCCAGAAATCCTCCTTCCTCGCCTCGACGCAGGGAGTAGATCTGTCGGTGTTCTTCCAGAAGCGCTTCGGTGCCGGTCT
>JAFYZG010000039.1 GCA_017548825.1 Oscillospiraceae bacterium | reverse complement strand
TGGCGGGAAGCCCGATGCGGAAGGAGAGATGTTTCGTCTTGTGACGGAACGCGAACATGCCCGCTATGGAGCCGATGCTCCCGCCGGCTGCGGCCAGCAGGAAGAGGGCCTTTTCGGATATGCGCCATCTGCCCTTCGCCGCTTTGAGCTTATCGATGCCCATGGCCGCGAAGGCGATGATATTGATGATCATCAGGTATATAAGAAGATATCTCATATCAGCTCCGACAGTATCGAATTTGAGACCAGAAAGCCGTCTCTGGTCAGCCGTATGTGTTCATCTGCAAGCTCCGCGAGCCCGGCATCGCGGCATTTTTCAAGCAGGGAGATCTGATCTACGGAGAGACTGACACCGAACCGTCTGCTCAGTTCAGCTGTGTCGAGGCCGGATGCGGTCCTCAGAGAGGTGATGATGTATTCCTCGGCGTCCACGGTGCCTTCGTACTGCATGAGCGGGAGGGGATCGCCGACCGGACTGTCCCGGAAGGCGTCGATGAACCTGCGTATATCCGCAGCGAAGGAACGCCTTGTGACGGAATCGCTCATATGAGCTCCCGGCCCGAAGCCCAGCCACTGCCCGCACTGCCAGTATTTCATGTTGTGGCGGCTCTCATATCCCGGCACCGCGAAGTTGCTGATCTCGTACTGCCTGTATCCGGAGGCGTCCATCACGCCGCAGAACCTCCTGTAGCACTCCGCCTGCACGTCGTCGTCCGGTATGCCGGGAACGCCCTCCGCGAAGGGAGTTCCCTCGCATATGCGCAGCAGATACGCGGAGACGTGCTGTACGTCCAGTTCCGCCGCGGTCAGAGCGTCCCGCTCCGCGACATCCGGAGTCTCGAAAGGTATGCCCAGCATGAGATCGACGCTTATGTTGCGGAAGCCGGCTTCCCGCGCGTCGCGTACGGCTTCCTTTGCCTCCTCAGCGCTGTGCAGCCGTCCCAGGGATCTGAGGGTCTGCGCCTGGAAGCTCTGGCAGCCCAGAGAGAGGCGGTTTACCCCCGCGTCCAGGAATCTCCGGAACTTCGCGGCATCGGCGGTGGCGGGATTGCACTCCATGGTGACTTCCGCTCCGTCGTCTATGTCGAAACGCTCCCGAAGCAGCGACATTATCCCGGCGATCTCCTGCGGCGTGAGCAGCGAGGGGGTGCCCCCGCCGAAATAGACGGTGTCCGCTGAGACGCGGTCAAAGGAGAGGATCTGGTTTCTGAGCGCGAGAAGATAATCTCTCCTGAGATCTTCCGAGGATGCCACGGAGTAGAAATCGCAGTAGGGACATTTCCTTATGCAGAACGGTACGTGTATGTATATGCCGTACATGAGATACCTTCCGGATCGCTTTTCTGAAGTATATCACACGCGCCGCACACATGGAGAGCCGCTGTGAGAAAGGCTTCGCAAAGATTTTTCCCGAATCGTGTTGACATTTCACCATGATGGTGTATTATGTATGTGTTAGCACTCGACAGGTTAGAGTGCCAGTCAAAATGAGCAGGAGGTCACAATGGATATCAGCAGCAGAAAACAGTTGATCCTCACCAAGATAGTGGCCCTGCACACCAGTTCCGGAGATCCGGTGGGATCTCACCTTCTCCAGGAATACCTGGATAACATCACGGTCTCTACGGCGACGCTGCGCAACGAGATGGCGCAGCTCACAGCCATGGGATATCTGCAGCAGCCTCACACATCTGCGGGCAGAGTGCCGACAGAGATGGGATACAGGTACTACCTGAACAACCTCATGAGAACGACAGTTCCCAGCAGCAGGGAGAGGAAGAGCATCGCGGACGAGATATCCGTGATGGACTCGGATCCCGACAAGGCGGCGGAGATGGCGGCGGTCTCTCTGGCAAGACTTTCCGGACTCGGCGCGATCACCACTACTCCTGTAGGAGCAGAGAGCCAGATGAGCTATTACGAGCTCGTCAAGATAGGCAGATACAACACCGCGGTGATGGGAGTCACCAATCTCGGGGCGATCAAGAGCAGCGTCTGCAGGACGCAGGACGAGCTCTCCGCCGGTGAGCTCAGCTCCATACAGCAGGCACTGAACTCGGTGCTGAGATTCGTGTCCGCCGCGGACGTCAGCAAGGACACGCTGGAGAGAGCGGCGGCGATGGTCGACACGGAACACAGGGAAGCGGCCAGGGCGGTGATAGACACCGCTGCGGAGCTGCTGAGAAGTTCCGGCAAGGTGCAGATCTTCCGGGCCGGGCAGAGGAACCTGCTGAGGTTCTGGGAACTCTCCGACAAGGTGGAACAGGTGGTAAGACTGTTCGAGGAGACGGACGGACTGGCAAAACTGCTGTCAAGAGACGGAGATATCGACTGCTATGTCGGATCCGAGCTGGGAGAGGCGTACAGCTCCCTCAGCATGGTGATCGGAAGATACAGGGTCGCCGGAGGCGGCCACGGAGGACTGGCGATAGTCGGACCTGTCAGGATGGACTACACGAAGATCATACCGGGACTCAGGACGTTCTGCAGTCTGATGAGTGAAAAACTGGTAGACAGATAAGAGGAGCGGATATGCTGGCGGAAGAAGAGAAACTGGAACAGGAGAAGAGCGAAGTTACCGAGCTCGCGGCGGAAGAAGCTGCAGAGCAGCAGGCGCCGGAGGAGAAGGAGAACGCGCACACCTCCCGCAAGGATAAAAAGAAAAAAGCGGAATCCCGCCTGGAGGAGCTCGAGAAGGAAAAGGCGGAGCTC
>JAFYZG010000038.1 GCA_017548825.1 Oscillospiraceae bacterium | reverse complement strand
GTGCTCATGAGGGAGATCGGTACGTTGAGGGCGCCGGAGATGAGTCTCTGGCCGGCGTTTGTGGTCTTGAACAGACCGCCGTGTCCGAACATCTTGTCGATCCTTACACCTTCCTTGTCCAGGATCCTCATGCCGACGCAGAGGGTCGAGAAGGATGCAAAAATGAGAGATCTGCAGACATTCGCCACGCTGAAATCGGAATCCACTCTCCTGAACAGCGCCGGGACGCCTTTGTCGGCACCTACCACGGGCTCGCCGGAGAAATAGTTGAAGAAGAACAGACCGCCCGCATCCTTCTCTCCTTCGAGCGAGGAGCTGAAGACCACGTTGTAGAGGTCATTCATCGGGACATCGAGTCCGAGCTTGTCTGTGAATCCCTTGAGCAGCCTGATCCATTCGTCTGTCTCAGTGGAGCAGGTGTTGCAGTGTACCATCGCCACGGGTTTTCCGTCAGGAGTCGTGACCATGTCTATCTCGGGGTGGACTTCCTTGAGCGGTCCTTCAAGGACCGTCATTGCAAAGATCGATGTGCCGGCGGAGATGTTTCCGGTCCTCTCCGCGACGCTGTTGGTCGCGACCATTCCGGTTCCTGCGTCGCCTTCCGGCGGGCAGAACGGTATACCGGCTTTGATGTCTCCGTCCGGATCAAGGAGCTGCGCGCCTTCCTGTGTCAGGTAGCCGGCGTTGTCTCCTGCGGTGAGGATCTTCGGGAATATGTCCGCTATCGTGTAGGGAAGCCCGTTTTTGCTGAGAAGGTCGTTGAACTTCTTCTCCATCTCGGCATCGAACTTCATAGTGGAGGAATCGATCGGGAACATCCCGGATGCGTCTCCCAGTCCGAGTACCTTCTTGCCCGTCAGCTTCCAGTGCACATATCCTGCGGGAGTCGTCATGAACTTGATCTCGTCAAGACGCTCTTCCTTGTTGAGGATCGCCTGATACAGATGCGATACGCTCCACCTCTGGGGAATATTGAAATTGAACAGCTTGGTCAGCTCATCAGCCGCGGGTCCCGTGGTGGTGTTCCTCCAGGTCCTGAACGGAGCAACGAGCTCATCGTTTCCGTCAAAAGCGAGATATCCGTGCATCATCGCGGATACGCCGATGGATGTGATGTTCTTCAGTTCCTGACCGTACTGTTCCTTGAAATCTCTCTTCAGGTCGCGGAACGCATCCTGCATTCCTTCCCAGAAATCATCGAGATGATATGTCCAGTAACCGCCCTCAAAACGGTTCTCCCACTCGTGGGATCCGTTGGCTATCGGTTCCTGATTGTCGTCGATCAATACAGCTTTGATACGGGTCGAACCGAATTCGACTCCCATATACAGCCTTTCAAATGACTTTTCCGCCACGGTTCACCTCATTTTCAATACAAATTATTTGTATTTATTTCTTCATTTAAAGTATAATATCAGCCGAAAAAACATATCTCGACACGCTAAAATCATAGCAATTTGACGGACATAATGCAACGAAAAATGAACATTCGATGACCAAATTCGTCCACATCAACAAGACGCCTTTTAGAGTATTGTTTAATTTGACATTACGTGTCCGCAGCTCTCCAGGAAACATAATGACTGCGCTGTATTTGTATTGTTTTTGTGCAGTAACAGTCCTTGTTTTTAAGGACAAATTACGATAATATGTATCCGATTCGCATTGTTTTTTCGTGATCCAGGAGGACTCAGATGGCCAGAAATCCCAAGTACATGCAGGTAGCAAACGATCTCAAGGAAAAGCTTGCCGGCTACTCATACGAACAGAAGCTTCCCACCGAAGCCGAGCTGGTGCAGATGTACGACGTGAGCAGACAGACGATCAGGGTCTGCCTGGACATCCTCAGGGAGGAGAACCTGATCAGAAGCATCCAGGGCAGCGGCTCCTATTACATCGGCAGCCACTCCCGGCGCGACAGGACCATGCGTATCGGGGTCATCACGACATATATAAGCGACTACATCTTCCCATCCATACTGCGCGGCATCGAGGAGACTCTGACGTCCAATTCCTACTCGCTGATGCTCAACGCGACGAACAACAGCGTATCCACCGAGAGCCAGATACTAAGGGCTCTTAACGAAAGCGCCATTGACGGTCTCATCGTAGAGGGGACAAAGACGGCTCTGCCGAACCCGAATTCCTCCTTCTATCACAGGCTCGCAGAGATGAACATCCCGGTGGTATTCATAAACGGGTACTACAGCAACCTCAGACATGAAAACATAATCCACGTGGTCACCGATGACCACAGAGGCGGATGCATCGTCACTGAGCGTCTTGCGGATAACGGACACCGTTCCATCGGCAGCATGTTCAAAAGCGACGATATCCAGGGCATCAACCGCTACTCGGGATACATAGATACTCTTGCCCGCAGGGATATTGCCATTAACGACAGCAACGTCATGTGGTTCACTACCGAATCAAGGGAGACCATCATCAGCGCCTCAAACCCCGGTCTCATAAAAATGATAAACAGCTGCAGCGCAGTTGTGTGCTACAATGACGAGACCGCGGTGAGACTTGCCGGTATCCTGAACTCCGTACCCAACACCGTGAAGTCCGTTGTCAGTTTCGACAACTGCCTGCGACCTGATCTCAGAGGTGCGGACTTTTTCTCTCTCGACCATCCCAAGGGAGATCTCGGCAGCACTGCCGTGCGCAAACTCCTGAGCATGATAAACGGGAACAAGGAACTGTCGGTCGCCCTTGACTGGAGGATCTCCGGATCCTCTGCCAGATGAGCGGCGTGACAGATGACGATAAAGGCTGCAGGGCAGCCTTTTTTGTTTGCCCTTTTTGGGCTTATACTATAAGTAACAGTTCAGAACAGACATTTATATATGAAAGGATGAATCAGCCATGAGCATGATGCGTATCAACTACCGCAGCGAGACTCTGGGCCGCTATGTGGACGTTACCGTCGTATATCCCACCGACAGGCTCACGATCCATGAGGCTGGAGACAGAGTGGTCGCCAACCCGGCAGACGTCAAGAGGCTTTCCCCCTACGTCCCCGGAATGAAGTTCCAGACCATATATCTGATGCACGGCGGTGGAGACGACGACACTCTCACCTACCGCTACACCAACGCTGAGCGCTTTGCCCAGGACCATTACGTGATGCTTGTCACTCCGAACATCGTCAACAGTTTCGGTGTGGACGCCGCCTACGGAGTAAAGTATCAGACGTTCCTGTCGGAAGAACTTCCCCTGTTCGTACAGACGCTGTTCGCTTCCTCCCCGAAGCGCGAGGACAACTTCATCATGGGATACGCCATGGGCGGAAACGTTGCTCTCGGCACAGCGCTGCTGCACCCCGAGCTCTTCCAGACCTGCGTAGACATGTCCGGCGGCATCGGGATGACACTTGACACCGAAGCACTCAAAACAGAGCTCGATTCCGATCACTTCAGGAACGGCATCTACCGCACTACCTTCGGTGCCCCTGAGGATCAGGACACGGCCGCACACAACCTGTACAACGCCGTTAAAAAGAACATAGCAGAAGGAAAACAGCTGACCGACCTGCATATCGTATGTGGCAGCAATGAGTTTATCAGGAAACGCGTGGAGAATGACGTGAGGATCCTGGGCGAACTGGGATATCCGGTCAATTACATCGTCGCTGACGGGTATGATCATCAGTTCCCGCTCTGGGAGGCATATATCCCCTATGCCATGGACAATCTGCTCCCTCTGAAGAACGCTCCCATCTATCCGTGATCATTTCTCTCATAGAAAAACCCCTGCGCTTTCAGGCGCAGGGGTTTTATTATGAGCGGTCATCGCATCAGTTGATCTTGATCTTCTCCCACAGTGCGTTGATGTAATCCAGCATGTCAGGGGACATGTTCCTGTAGGCGTATTTGTTGTACTGTTCCGCGAAATTGCCGATGGGAGGATACAGGATCTCGATGGTCTCATCTCCCAGTTCCTCCAGATATTCCTCGTCAGTGTAAACGACCTTGTTGGGCGATGCGTAATAGGTGTACTCCGCATTCGCGACTGCCGCATCCCTGTCGAGCATGAAGTTGATGAAGAGCTCAGCAAGTTCCTTATTCTGCGTTCCCTTGAGGATGACCATGGCATCCACGTAGTAGTTGGTGGGTTCCGGATAGTAGAAACGGAGGTCAACGTCATCCGACTGTGCGTCCAGCATGGTGAAGTAGTCGCCGGCGTAATATGCTCCGACAGACGCCTCGCCGGACTCCATTATATTGTAGATCTCGTCCATGACATAGCTGTAGACCATAGGATACTGTGTCTTGAGTTCTTCCGCGGCCTTGTCCCAGTCGCTCTTGTCGGTGCTGTTCACATCAAGGCCCAGCTTATACATGGCAGTACCGAAAGCGTCCCTGGAGTTGTTGAACTGCAGGATGTTCCCGGAATACTTCGGATTCCACAGGATGTCCCATCCGTCTGCGTCCGCCTCATCCACTGTGTTGGCGTTGTAGATGACTCCGACGATTCCGTAGGTGTACGGCACCGAGTACTGATCCTGGGGGTCGTAGTACAGTCCTCTGAAGCTGCTGTCTATATTGCTGTAATTGGGGATATTGGAGAAGTCGATCTTCTCAAGCATATCTTCCTTGATCATCCTCTCGATCATATAGTCGGAGGGGAAGGCGATATCATAGCTGACAGCGCCGGCAGAGAGCTTCGAATACATGTCCTCGTTTGAAGTGTAGGTGTCGTAGATGACGCGTACCTTCTGTCCGTATTCCGCCTTGTACCACTTTTCGAATTCTCTGATGGTATAGTAGCTTCCTTCCGCGCCTTCCGAGATGTACTCGCCCCAGTTATAGATCTTGAGGGTGAGGGTCTCCCCGCCGCAGCTCGTGAGCATAAGGCAGAGGAACGTGCAGATAAGTATGAGAGATACGAACTTCTTCATTTCTTTATCGCCTTTCTGTTGTTGCGTTTTGTTTTTCTTCTCTCACTGGCATCTTCATCCGAGAAGTTGCTTATCAGCAGCATTGTCAGGATGACGATGAAGATGATCGTCGCCAGCGCATACATCTTTGGGGTGACCGTTTTCTTGGTCATGTTGTAGATCCTTACAGGGAGGGTCTGGAATCCCGCGCCGGATGTGAAATAGCTGATGACGAAGTCGTCAAGGCTCATGGTGAAAGCCATGATGGCTCCGGTGATGACTCCCGGCATTATCTCCGGGATGGTGGCCTTGAAGAACGCCCTGACCGGAGTGCATCCGAGATCCTGCGCAGCCTC
>JAFYZG010000037.1 GCA_017548825.1 Oscillospiraceae bacterium | reverse complement strand
GCTATCTGAATGTGTACTCATCATGTCCCGCACCACAGATGCACGCCCTTCTGTCTGTCATAATTCATGAATATGCAAATACATCCTTTACATTAAGTAAGCGTCAGCTCAGTTCGGGCTGACGCATTTCATATATGCCAAGAGGGCGTGACCTTTGTCACGCCCTCTGTAGTGTATTTCAAGTATTTACTCGTACCAAACAGTTATGCTGTTCAGACTAGCTCTATGACAGCCATCTCAGCTGCGTCGCCACGACGGGGTCCGATCTTGGTGATGCGGGTGTATCCGCCGTTGCGCTCTGCATACTGAGGAGCGATCTCATCCATCAGCTTCTTAGCGACATCTTCCTTTGTGATATAGGAATATATCTGCCTCTTGCAATGAAGAGAATTGTCTTTTCCAAGAGTAATCATTTTTTCGGCCATGGAGCGAACTTCCTTCGCTCTGTAGACTGTAGTCTCGATCCTGCCGTTCTCCAGCAGATATGTCACCATGGCGCGAAGCATAGCTTTTCGGTGGTCGCTGGTCCTGCCCAGCTTTCTTGAACCGGCCATTGCTTTCTCTCCTTACTGATTACTGTTCTTGCCTTTGAGGCTTAGTCCGAGGGAAGCAAGCTTCGCCTCTACCTCTTCGAGCGATTTTACGCCGAGGTTGCGGACTTTCATCATCTCATCCTCGGTCTTGCTGATCAGTTCCTCGACCGTGTTGATGTTCGCGCGCTTCAGGCAATTGAAGCTGCGGACTGAAAGGTCGAGTTCCTCAACTGTCATCTCATAGATCTTGGACGTGTCGGTCTCCTCTTTGTCGGAGAAGAACTCAGTCTCAACTTCCTTGCCGGAAAGATCTATAAAGAGATTGAGGTGATCGCAGAGCACCTTTGCGGCCATCGAGACGGCCTCTTTGGCCGTGATGGTCCTGTCAGTGGTGACTTCCAGCGTGAGTTTATCGTAGTCGGTGATCTGTCCTACACGGGTGTTGTCCACTGTGTAGTTTACCTTGAGCACCGGCGTGAAGATGCTGTCCACCGGGATCACGCCGATCTGCGGCTTGATCTCCTGCTTGTTGCGCTCTGCTGACACATAGCCTCTTCCGTGAACGAACGTCATCTCCATGCGGAGAACTCCGTCCTTGTTCAGGGTGGCGATGTGCCAATCGGGGTCCAGAACTTCGAATTCCGCGTCCGCCTTGATGCTGCCGGCTGTGACTTCACAGGGACCGACCGCGTCGATATAGACGGTCTTGGGTTCTTCCGAATGCAGTCTCGCGGTGATGCCCTTTACGTTCAGAACGATCTCGGTAACGTCCTCGCGGACTCCCTCGATGATCGAGAACTCATGGAGCACTCCGTCGATCTTGATGGACTGGGCCGCCACTCCGGGCAGCGAGGAGAGAAGAACTCTTCTCATGCTGTTTCCGAGGGTCGTTCCGAATCCGCGCTCCAGCGGCTCGACTATGAATCTGCCGAAGGATCCGTCTTCTGCCTGGTCGACTGCTTCTATTCTGGGCTTCTCTATTTCAATCATGTATACCCTCCTCTTAGGCACTTAGGTGAAGTGCTGTTTCTAAGGAACTCCGGGAACTTTGAAAAAAGAGATAACAAAATCGCAGAAACTCTATTATTTGGAATAAAGCTCGACGATGAAGTGCTCTTCAATGTCAAAGTCGATCTCGGAACGATCCGGCAGCTTTGTTACGGTCGCACTCATGTGTTCGGAATCAACATCCATCCAAGAGGGCTTCGGACGGGCTGAGTTAGCCTCGATGGCGCTCTTGATCTTCTCGACCTCGGTGTGGCGGACGGCGACGACGTCACCGGCTTTGCACAGGTAGGAAGGAACGTTGACGATGACACCGTTCACGCTGAAATGGCGGTGTGTCACGAGCTGGCGGGCTTCGGCGCGGGAATTCGCGAAACCGGCGCGATAAACGATGTTGTCGAGCCTGCTCTCGAGGATGCGCAGAAGGTTGTCGCCGGTGATGCCGGCCTGCTTGATGGCCATCTCGTAGTATTTGTGGAACTGATGCTCAAGCACACCGTAGTAGCGCTTGGCTTTCTGCTTGGTGCGGGTCTGTGTGCCGTACTCAGAATTCTTTCTGCGTCCCTGGCCATGTTCGCCGGGAGCATAGTTTCTGCGGACGAGGGCGCACTTTTCGGAATAGCAGCGTTCACCTTTGAGGAAGAGCTTCTGGCCCTCTCTGCGGCACAGTCTGCATACCGAGTCTGTATATCTAGCCATATTCTGTATGCCTCCTTAAATGCGGCGTCTCTTAGGCGGACGGCAGCCATTGTGCGGGATGGGAGTGACGTCCTTGATGAGGGTCACTTCAAGACCGCAGGCAGCAAGAGCGCGGATAGCGGCTTCACGGCCGGAACCGGGTCCCTTGACATAGACTTCGACAGAGCGCAGGCCGTGCTCCATAGCTGCCTTGGCGGCTACTTCAGCTGCAGTCTGAGCTGCGAAGGGTGTGGACTTCCTTGATCCGCGGAATCCCTGTCCGCCGGCGGAAGCCCAGGAAAGGGCGTTTCCTTCCACGTCGGTGATCGTCACGATCGTGTTGTTGAAAGTGGCCTGGATATGCGCTGCACCGCGTTCGATATTCTTTCTCTCACGGCGGCGGCGGGTTGTTGTCTGTTTGCTGCTAGCCATTTATATCTTAGCCCCTCCTTATTTCTTCTTGTTCGCAATGGTCCTCTTGGGGCCTTTGCGTGTGCGGGCATTGGTCTTTGTCCTCTGACCGCGTACAGGCAGTC
>JAFYZG010000006.1 GCA_017548825.1 Oscillospiraceae bacterium | reverse complement strand
GGGTGCCCAGTACGAGATGAAGGGAGTGCCGGTCAGAGTCGAGATCGGACCCAGGGACATAGAGAACGGCAACTGCGT
The DNA here is from genome assembly GCA_017548825.1 of Oscillospiraceae bacterium. GTDB lineage: Bacteria > Bacillota > Clostridia > Oscillospirales > Ruminococcaceae > RUG11783. The sequence continues at coordinate 13,807 of JAFYZG010000006.1, read as the reverse complement.
GCTGGTGCGCCGCGACAACGGAGAGAAGACCGTGGTGTCACTCGACAGCGTCGAGAATTCCGTCAAGGATACTCTGGACTCGCTTGCAAAGAACATCTACGACAGGGCCAAGGAGAACATGCAGAGCAGGACCGTAGACTGCCACACCTTCGACGAACTGGAGCAGGCGGTCAACAGCTCGCTGGGATTCTACAACGCCATGTGGTGCGGAGACGAAGCCTGCGAGGACGAGCTCAAGGAGAAGCTCGGCATCGGTTCCAGATGCATGCCCTTCGAGCAGAAGGAGCTCAGCGGCACCTGCGTGTGCTGCGGAAAGCCTGCAAAAGCGATGGTGATCTGGGGCAAGGCCTATTGATCGGTAATCCATGCATTCCCGACAGATCATACGGAAAATGACATAAAACGCGTAAATGAGAGACCCGGACAGGGCAAAATACGCTGTTGTAATAATTTGTAATAATTATTACGCATGCCGTTATTGCCTGCCGGTCTTTCCTTTTATATAATGTTAAGGCGCGCGTTTTGCGCGCCGACTGTACAGGTATGCGTAGAAGCGGGAGGTTGCAGCCTTCCGGCTGGGAATTTCCGCCGAGCATGTCCGATCAGAGAACCGGGCGAAAATCCAATATTGAGGCTGTTGATATGATGGCGTCTCGTCATCCAATGTCTACATAACAGTGGCCCTGCCAGACAGGGACTAGTTGCCGGGAACACTTTCAGGGGAAGGTATTACCGGCTATTGATATGAGTTAGCACGACACACACGGCCCAGTGTTGAAAATTGCCACCAAGAAATTTATAGGAGGCTACAATGGCAGTCAAAACTGTTATCAGGATCCGCATCAAGGGATACGATCATGAACAGGTCGACAAGGCAGCGGCAACGATCGTTGACACAGCCAAGAGGACAGGGGCACGCGTCTCCGGACCCGTACCGCTTCCCACAGACAAAGACGTCGTGACGATCCTCAGAGCCGTTCACAAGTACAAAGACTCCCGTGAACAGTTCGAGTTGCGTACCCACAAGAGACTCATCGATATCCTGAAACCGTCCAACAAGACGGTCGAAGCCCTGACGAGTCTGCAGATCCCCGCCGGTGTCGATGTAGAGATAAAGCTCTAAGTCGCATCCCTACGGGTCATGTTGGCAGAAGCCAACCAATAACCTAACTGGAGGAAACAATCGTGCAAAAAGGAATCATTGCAAAGAAGCTCGGTATGAGCCAGCTGTTCGACGAGAACGGCAAGGTAGTACCGGTCACGGTCCTGGAAGCCGGCCCCTGCGTGGTCGTGCAGAAGAAGACCGTGGAAACTGACGGATACTGCGCGCTGCAGCTCGGATTCGGAGACACCAGCGCAAAGAGGACCAACAAGCCTCTGCAGGGACACTTCAACAAGGCCGATGTCGGCTTCAAGAAGTTCCTCCGTGAGTTCAAACTCGACGACATCTCAACATTCAGTGTCGGCGACGTGATCAAGGCTGACACATTCGAAGCCGGAGACATGGTCGACGTTCACGGGACAAGCAAGGGCAAAGGCTATGCCGGCATCATCAAGCGCTACGGCGGCCACCGTCTCAAAGAGACACACGGCACCGGCCCTGTCGCCCGTCACGCAGGTCCTATGGGACCCAACACTCAGAGCCGTCACTCGCCCAAGGGCAAGAAGCTCCCCGGACATCTCGGTGCTGAGAAAGTTACGATCCAGAATCTCACCGTCGTCAAGGTCGACGCGGAAAACAACCTCATCGCCATCAAGGGCGCCGTTCCCGGCCCCAAGGGCGGAGTGGTAACCATCACAAACGCAGTTAAGAAAGCATAAAGGAGGATAGCACTATGGCAACACTGAATGTAGTAGATATGGCCGGAAATGCAGTATCCACCATCGAGCTTTCCGACACAGTATTCGGCATTGAGCCCAACGTGAGCATCATGCACACCGTAGTCAAGGCCTACCTCGCCAACCAGCGCCAGGGCACACAGTCCGCCAAGAACCGTTCCGAGGTCTCCGGCGGAGGACGCAAGCCCTATCGCCAGAAGGGCACAGGCCGCGCCCGCCAGGGAAGCATCCGTGCGGTGCAGTGGAAGGGCGGCGGAATGGCTTTCCCCGTAAAGCCCCGCGATTACCGTGTTTCCGTTAACAAGAAAGTCCGCGCGCTTGCAATGCGCTCCGCTCTCTCATCCAAAGTCGCCGACGGCGAGATGATCGTAGTGGACAGCATCAACATGGACGAGTACAAGACCAAAAAGGTCGTCTCCATGCTGAACGCGCTCGGAGCAGACCGCAAGGCCCTCATCGTTATGGATGAGAAGAACGAGTTCCTTATCAGGAGCGCAGCGAACATCCCCGGTGTCAAGACAGCTCTCACAAACACCATCAATGTCTATGACATACTCAACGGCGGAAAGTTCATCGTCTCTGCGGATGCCATCAAGAAGATCGAGGAGGTCTACACGAAATGAAAGACGCCAGAGATGTGATCCTTGCTCCGGTCATCACAGAGAAGAGCATGGAAGCTACAGCGGCCGGCAAGTACACCTTCAAGGTCGCAAAGAACGCCGAAAAGATCGAGATCGCAAAGGCGGTCGAGAAACAGTTCGGAGTCAAGGTTGCTAAGGTCAATACGATCAATATGCGCGGCCGTCTGCGCCGTCAGGGTCTGTATTCCGGTTACACACCGGCTTGGAAAAAGGCGATCGTTACCCTTACATCAGACAGCAAGGGCATCGAGTTCTTCGAGAGCATGACCTGATCCGAAGACAAAACAGTAGCCTGAAAGGGCACACAGTATGGGAACGAACAGCCTGTTCCCGCAAAATTAAGGAGTAGATTGATAAATGGCTATTAAGAATTTTAAGCCTACGACCCCCGGCCGCCGCGGGATGTCCGTAACGGACTACTCGGTGCTCTCCAAGGTCGAGCCTGAGAAGAGCCTTCTCGAGCCGATGAAGAAGCACGCCGGCCGCAACAGTCAGGGCCGCATCACCGTCCGTCAGCACGGCGGCGGAAACCGCAGGAAATACCGCGTCATCGACTTCAAGCGCAACAAGTTCGATATGCCCGCAACGGTCGAGACACTGGAGTACGACCCCAACCGCACAGCCTTCATCGCCCTTGTCAAATATGAAGACGGCGAGAAGCGCTACATCCTCGCTCCCGCAGGCCTCAAGGTCGGTGACACAGTCATCAGCGGCGAGAGAGCGGACGTCCTCCCCGGAAACGCGATGTACATCGCCAATATCCCGGTAGGTACCATCATCCACAACATCGAGCTGAACCCCGGCAGAGGCGGCCAGCTGGTCCGCAGCGCCGGAAACATGGGACAGCTGATGTCCAAAGAGGGCGGAAGAGCCCTCGTACGTCTTCCCAGCGGCGAGCTCCGCTACGTCTCCCTCAACTGCATGGCGACGATCGGACAGGTCAGCAACGAAGACAGCGCGAACGTCAAGATCGGCAAAGCCGGCCGCAAGCGCCACATGGGCGTGCGCCCGTCCGTCCGCGGAGTGGTCATGAACCCTGTTGACCATCCTCACGGAGGCGGAGAAGGCAAGAGCCCGATCGGCCATCCCGGCCCGCTCACTCCCTGGGGCAAGCCCACTCTCGGCTATAAGACCAGGAAGAAGAACCACCGCACTGACAAGATGATTCTCAGACGCGCCAGCAAGAAGTAAGGAGGAGACAAAATGAGCAGAAGCGTTAAAAAAGGTCCTTTTGTAGAAGAGCGTCTCCTGAAGCGCGTTCGGGAGATGAACGAAACAGGTGAGAAGAGGATCCTCAAGACCTGGAGCAGAGCCTCCACGATCTTCCCGGATTTCGTCGGACACACCATCGCCGTCCATGACGGACGCAAGCATGTTCCGGTATATGTCACAGAAGATATGGTCGGACACAAACTCGGTGAGTTTGCTCCCACCCGCCTCTTCCGCGGCCACGCCGGCGCAAAGAGTTCCAGATAAGGAGAGGAAGAAATGGAAGCTAAGGCATATCTCAACAATATCCGTATAGCGCCCCGCAAGGTCCAGATCGTCCTCGATCTTATCAGAGGCAAGGACCTCAAGAGAGCTCAGGCTATACTCAAGTACACGACAAAGGCTGCCGCAGAGCCCCTTCTCAAGCTGGTCAACAGCGCAGCCGCAAACGCAGAGAACAACTTCGGAATGAACACGGACAATCTTTACGTCTCCGAGTGCTTCGTCTGCCAGGGACCGACCCTCAAGAGGATCAGGCCCAGAGCGCAGGGCAGAGCTTACAGGATCAACAAGAAGACATCTCACGTGACAGTCGTTCTCAGCGAGCGCGAGGCATAAGGAGGAAAACATGGGACATAAAGTTAATCCGCACGGCCTTCGCGTCGGTGTTATCAAGAAGTGGGATTCCAACTGGTTCGCCAGAAAGGGCCAGATGGGAGATCTCATCGTAGAAGACTACAACATCCGCAAGTATCTCAAGAACAAGCTCTTCGCAGCAGGTCTCAGCAACACCGAGATCGAGCGCGACGCCAAGGGTGACGTCAGGGTAAGGCTCCACGTAGCGAAGCCCGGCATGGTCATCGGAAGAGGCGGCGAGGAGATCGGAAACCTCGAGAAGGAGCTCAAGAAGCTCACAGGCGGAAAGAACGTCAAGGTCGCTATCGACCCCATCAAGAACGCTGATGTCAATGCACAGCTGGTCGCAGAGAACGTCGCGGGACAGATCGAGCGCAGAAGCTCCTTCCGCCGCGCCATGAAGCAGGCCATCCAGCGCGCCATGCGCCTGGGTGCAAAGGGCATCAAAGTCACAATCGGAGGCCGTCTCAACGGCGCCGATATCGCGAGAAGCGAGAGCTACCATGAAGGGACCATCCCGCTCCACACCCTCCGCGCAGACATCGATTACGGTTTCGCGGAAGCCAAGACGACCTACGGCCGTATCGGCGTAAAGGTATGGATCTACAAGGGCGAAGTCCTCTCCAAGGTCAAAAGGACAGAAGGAGGTAACCGCTAATGTTGATGCCTAAGCGCGTTAAGTACCGCCGCGTCCAGCGCGGACGCACCAAGGGCAAGGCCATGCGCGGCAACAAGGTCACATACGGCGATTACGGCCTTGTGGCTCTCGAGCCCGGCTGGATCAAGTCCAACCAGATCGAGGCAGCCCGTGTCGCCATGACACGTTACACCAGACGTGGCGGAAAGGTCTACATCAAGATCTTCCCCGACAAGCCCGTCACACAGAAGCCCGCTGAAACTCGAATGGGTTCCGGAAAAGGCTCCCCCGAATACTGGGTGGCAGTCGTAAAGCCGGGCCGCGTACTGTTCGAGATAGGCGGCATCGATGAAGCAGTAGCCCGCGAGGCCATCAGGCTCGCCAGCAACAAACTGCCCATCAAATGCAAATTCGTGAAGAAGGAGGAGCCTGAACAGAATGAAGCCGAGTGAGATCCGCGCCCTTAGCGACAAGGAACTTGTCGAGAAGCTGGACGAGCTGAAGTCGGAGCTGTTCAATCTCCGCTTCCAGCACGCAATCAATCAGCTGGATAACCCAGTCAGGATCAAGGAAGTCAAGCGCGACATCGCGAGGACGCTCACAGTCATCCGCGCGAAAGAGCTTGAGTCCGCAAAAGCAGAGAGGGAGGCTGAATAATGGAGGAACGTAATCTGCGCAAGACCCGTATCGGTCGTGTCGTCAGCAACAAGATGGACAAGACTGCAGTCGTCGCCATTGAGGACAGCTACAGACACCCTCTTTACAAGAAGATCATTCGCCGCACCGTGAAGTTCAAGGTTCACGATGAGAACAATGAATGCAATATTGGCGACCGTGTTGAGATCATGGAGACCAGACCTCTTTCCAAGACGAAGAGATGGCGTCTCGTGAACGTGATCGAGAAGGCGAAGTAAACAATCAACTTTAATAATCGAAGGAGGAAGCTTCTGTGGTACAGATGCAAAGCTACCTCAAGGTTGCCGACAACACCGGTGCTAAGGAAATCATGTGCATTCGTGTTCTTGGAGGCACCCGCAGGAGGTACGCCAACATAGGCGATGTAATCGTGGCTTCTGTCAAGAAGGCACAGCCGGGCGGCACCGTTAAGAAGGGTGACGTCGTCAAGGCCGTTATCGTACGCAGCACAAAGGGCATGCGCAGGGACGACGGCAGTTATATCAGATTTGACGAAAATGCGGCAGTTATCATCGGAAACGACAAGAATCCGGTCGGTACGCGTATTTTCGGACCGGTAGCGAGAGAGCTCCGCGACAAGGATTACCTGAAGATCGCGTCCCTCGCCCCCGAAGTTCTTTAAGGAGGTCGCTGCAGAATGAATAGGATCAAGACCGGCGACACCGTTATGATCATCACCGGACGCGACCGCGGCAACACCGGCAAGGTGCTCGCCTACTCCCACAAGGAGAACAAGGTCATCGTTGAAGGTCAGAATTTCGTAACCAAGCACATCAAGCCCCGCAGACAGGGCGAAGCCGGCGGCATAGTGAAGGCCGAAGGCGCTCTCTACGCCAGCAAGGTAATGCCTGTCTGCCCGAAGTGCAACAAGCCCACACGCGTCGGCTTCACCGTCAAGGACGGGGACAAGGTCCGTGTGTGCAAGCACTGCGGCGAGACGTTTTAAGTAGGAAGGAGTAAGAGACAATGCCCAGACTGAAAGATACATATGTCAACGAAGTCGCACCTGCTCTTATGAAGAAGTATTCCTACAAGAGCGTCATGCAGATCCCGAAGCTTGATAAGATCGTCATCAACTGCGCATGCGGTGATGCGAAGGACAACCCCAAGATCATGGACGCCGTGCTCGGCGACCTGACCAAGATCACAGGACAGAAACCCGTGATCTGCCTTTCCAAGAGATCAGTAGCTAACTTCAAGCTCCGTGAGGGCATGCCCGTCGGAGCCAAGGTCACCCTCAGAGGCGACCGCATGTGGGAGTTTGCCGACAGGCTGTTCAGCGTGGCGCTTCCCCGTGTCCGCGACTTCCGCGGGATCTCCGGCGACAGCTTCGACGGACGCGGAAACTATTCTCTCGGACTCAGAGAGCAGCTGATCTTCCCCGAGATCGACTACGACAAGATCGACGCTGTCCGCGGAATGGATATCTGCTTCGTGACAACAGCGACCACCGATGAAGAGGCCAAGACGCTGCTCGCAGGGCTCGGCGCTCCGTTCGCAGGCTAAGGGAGGAATTAGGAATGGCAAAGAAATCTCTCAAGAATAAGCAGAAACGCCCCGCCAAGTTCAGCACCAGAGAGTACAGCAGGTGCAAGATCTGCGGACGTCCCCACGCTTATCTCAGAAAATACGGCATCTGCCGTATCTGCTTCCGCAATCTGGCCTATGCAGGACAGATCCCCGGAGTAAAGAAAGCAAGCTGGTAAGGAGGATAATAGAAGATGCATATCACTGACCCTATTGCAGATCTGCTCACACGCATCCGCAATGCGAGCCATGCTCATCATGCTTCTGTCGATTGTCCTGCTTCCAACATGAAGAAGGCGATCGCCCAGATCCTGGTGGACGAGGGCTATCTCAAATCCATGTCTGTGACCGATGACGACAAACAGGGCGTCATCCACATGACACTCAAGTACAATGAAGACAAGACACCAGTCATTTCCGGAATCAGGAGAGTTTCAAAACCCGGTCTTCGCATTTATACCAGCTGCGATAAGATACCGAAGGTCATCAACGGACTCGGGATCTCCATCATCTCCACCAACCAGGGAGTCATGACCGGCAAGCAGGCCAAGGCTAAGAGTCTCGGCGGCGAAGTTCTGGCGTTTGTCTGGTAAGAAAGGGAGTAACAATGTCGAGAATTGGTAGAAAACCGATCGTTATCCCCGCCGGTGTTGAAGTCAAGATCGATGGCGAGACGGTCAAAGTCACCGGACCCAAGGGCACACTCACACAGAAGGTGCACACAGGTCTCGGACTCGAGGTAGAGGGCAATGAGCTGAAGGTCAGCCGTCCCTCCGATGACAGGCAGTTCCGTTCGCTTCACGGTCTGACCAGGACGCTCATCAACAACATGGTCACCGGTGTGACCGAAGGATTCAAGAAGGAGCTCGAGATATCCGGTGTCGGATACAGAGCTCAGAAGAACGGCAACGAGCTAGTCCTTAACGTGGGTTACAGCAACCCCGTAAAGATCCTGGATACCGATATGATCACAACTGAGGTACCCAACCCCCAGAGGATCGTTGTCAACGGCATCGATAAACAGGCTGTCGGCCAGTTTGCGGCGGAGATCCGCGGCGTACGTCCTCCGGAACCCTACAAGGGCAAGGGGATCCACTATGTCGGCGAATACATCATCCGCAAAGAAGGCAAAGCCGGTAAAGCTTAAGGAAGGAGAGAAAACTGATTATGACTTCAAAGAAAGACAGCAACAAGCAGCGTCTTCTGCGGCATAGAAGAGTCCGCGCCAAGATCAGCGGTACCGCTGAGTGCCCGAGACTCGATGTTTTCCGCTCCAATAAGCACATCTATGCTCAGATAATCGACGACGAAGCCGGCAGGACTCTCTGCGCAGCTTCCTCCACAGCCAAGGACTTCGGTGCCTCCGGCGGTAACAAGGAAGGTGCAGAGATGGTCGGCAAGGCCATCGCAGAGAAGGCTCTCGCGCTTGGCATCAAGAACGTCGTATTCGACAGAGGCGGCTACATCTATCACGGCCGCGTGCAGGCTCTCGCCGAGGCTGCCCGCAGCGCTGGACTCGAGTTTTAATGGAGGTAAAGAAAATGGAAAGAATTGATGCTTCGACTCTTGATCTTCAGGAAAACGTAGTGTCCATCAACCGTGTAAGCAAGACCGTCAAGGGCGGCCGTATCATGAAGTTCTCGGCTCTCGTGGTCGTAGGAAACGGAGACGGCATCGTGGGTTACGGAATGGGCAAGGCCTCCGAGGTCCCGGAAGCTATCCGCAAGGGAACAGAGGACGCCAAGAAGAACCTGGTCCGCATCGCCCGCTACGGCTCCACTGTCCCTCATGAGACAGTCGGTTCATTCGGCGCCACCCGCGTCATGATCAAGCCCGCAGCTCCCGGTACCGGCATCATCGCCGGCGGCGCTGCCCGTGCGGTCATGGAAGCTGCAGGAATCACGGACGTGAGGACGAAGTCCCTGCGCTCCAACAACCCCTGCAACGTTGTTCCGGCCACATTCGCCGGACTCAAGTCACTCAAGACAGTCAAGCAGATCGCGGATCAGCGCGGCAAGACTGTTGCTGAGATACTCGGTTAAGGAGGAGCATTCAATGGCAACAAAGAAAAAAGCTCCCGAAACCATCACGGTAAAGCTCGTCCACAGCCTGGCGCACCGTCCCGACAATCAGATTGCGGTGGTGCACTCGCTGGGACTGAGAAAGATCGGTGATGTGTCAGTCCAGCCTGACAACGCGGCTACCCGTGGCAAGATCTTCAAGGTCTCCCACCTGGTAGAGACAAACTGACAGGAGGATCCGAACAAATGCTTATACATGAACTCAGACCCAATGCCGGCGCTTCCAAAGCGAAGAAGCGCAAGGGCCGCGGCCCCGGTTCCGGAAACGGCAAGACTGCCGGATACGGCCACAAGGGACAGCTCGCGCGCTCCGGTCACAAGGGCGCATATTTCGAGGGAGGCCAGATGCCTCTCGTCCGCAGGATCCCCAAGAGGGGCTTCACCAACATCTTCCGCACTGAGTACACCGGCGTCAACGTCAGTGACCTCGACAGGAAGTTCGAAGACGGCGCGGTCGTGACAGCGGAAGCTCTCCGCGAGTGCGGACTCGTCGGCGACAAGAAGCCCGTCAAGATCCTCGGAGACGGCGAACTCACAAAGAAGCTCACAGTGGAAGCCGCCAAGTTCACGGCATCCGCCAAGGAGAAGATCGAGAATGCCGGAGGGACGGCAAAGGAGGTATGACCGATGTTCCAGACCTTTAAGAATGCTTGGAAAATCGAAGACCTTCGCAAACGCATCCTGTTCACGCTTCTGATCCTCGCAATCTTCCGCCTCGGCAGCGCGATCCCGGTGCCCTTCGTGGACGCCAAGGCGCTGCAGGAGGAGCTGAGCACTTCCACCGGATCCATCTTCGGGTTCTTCGACCTGATGTCCGGCGGCGGATTCTCCGACGCGACGCTGTTCGCTCTGGGTGTCTCGCCCTACATCAACTCCTCCATCATCATCCAGCTTCTGCAGGTGGTGTTCCCGTCCCTTGAGAGGCTCTCTCAGGAAGGGGAGGAGGGAAGGAAGAAACTCAGCCGCATCACCCGCTACTGCGCGGTGGGTCTGTCCGTACTGCTGGCAGTCATGTACTGGCTGCTCGCCAAGAGGACAGGAGCCCTCGTCTACACCAAAGGCTTTGCCGGAGTGTACAGCGCGATAGTGGTCATCGGCACGTTCGCCGCAGGCGCGATGACGCTTCTGTGGCTGGGCGAGCAGATCGATGCCAAGGGGATCGGAAACGGCGTGTCGCTGCTCATCTTCACGGGTATCGTGTCCAACATGAGCAGGGTCATCGAGCTGCTGATCTACTACTTCCAGGCAGCGAAGGCATCCCCGATACTCTATGCACTGATACCGCTGGTGGTCGTGCTTTTCATAGCGATGTTCATCGCTATCGTCGCCACCAACGCCGCCGAGCGCAGGATCCCGGTCCAGTACGCGAAGCGCGTCGTGGGCCGCAAGATGTACGGCGGACAGAGCAGTTATATCCCCATCAAGGTGAACCTCTCCGGTGTCATGCCGGTCATCTTCGCCTCCTCACTGCTGAGCATACCCGCGACCATCAAGGATATGTTCAACATCAAGGGGAACTGGGGAACGTTCCTCGGCTGGTTCGGAACCAGCAGCTGGGGTTATGCGCTTCTTTACGCGCTGCTGATCATAGCGTTCAACTATTTCTACGTTGCGATCCAGTATAACCCCGTCCAGATCGCCAATGACCTGAGGAAGAACTCCGGCACCATCCCGGGCATCAGACCCGGTCAGCCCACTTCCCAGTTCATCTCAAAGGTGATCAGCAAGATCACTATCATCGGTGCGATATTCCTTGTTCTCATCGCGGTGCTTCCTATCGTGATCACGAAGCTCACCGGCATCCAGATCGCTCTGGGAGGTACTTCCATACTGATCCTCGTAGGAGTCGCGCTTGAGATCTCCCAGACGCTGGAGAGCTACATGCTCATGCGTCACCACAAGGGATTCCTCGATATCTGATAGGAGAGATAAGATGAAGAGACTCATTTTGCTCGGTGCGCCGGGCGCCGGAAAAGGCACCCAGGCGGAGATCATAAGTGAAAAACTCAACATCCCTATCATCTCGACAGGCAACATCCTCAAAAAGGCCATGAGAGACGGAACGCCTCTCGGCCTTGAGGCCGCCTCATACGTCAACAGCGGAGTGCTGGTGCCCGATCCCGTTATAATCGGGATAATCAAGGAGCGGCTCAGCGAGAGCGACTGCGAGAACGGATACATCCTCGACGGTGTTCCGAGAACGATCGCCCAGGCTGACGCGCTCGCCGAGATGGGCGTCGAGATCAGCGATGTGGTCTCCCTCGAAGTAAAGGACGAGATCATCATAGGAAGGCTGACCGGCAGGGTCGTATGCCCCGAATGCGGAGCCACCTATCACAAAGTCATGAATCCTCCCATCACGGACGGAGTATGTGACAAGTGCGGCGGCGAGCTGATCACGCGCAGCGACGACAGCGAGGAGACGGTGCTCAAGAGGCTTGAGACCTATCACGAGACCACTGAACCTCTCAAGGACTACTACCTCGAGAAGGGGAAGCTTACTCTGATCAACGGAGATCAGAAGATCACCAGGATCAACGAAGAGATCCTGGAATCGCTCGGAGTACAGTGCGAATGATCGAATTGAAAACAGCGCGGGAGCTTGAAAGGATGAAGAAGGCCTGCAGGCTCTCCGCGCAGGCACTGGAAATAGCGCAGTCCGTAATTGCGCCAGGCGTATCCACCGCTTACGTCGACCGCAAGATACGTGAATTCATAACCTCGCAGGGTGCGAGACCTACCTTCCTGAACTACGGCGGGTTCCCCGGCAGCGCGTGCGTGTCGGTCAACGAAGAACTGATCCACGGCATACCGTCGGAGCACCGCATACTGAAGGAAGGCGACATCGTGAGCGTCGACGTCGGCGCCTTTATCGACGGATATACAGGTGACAACGCGGCAACTTTTCCGGTCGGTGAGATCTCGGATGAGGCAAAGAAGCTTCTACGAGTCACCAAGGAAAGTCTGGAAAAGGCTGTTGAAGTCTGTATAGCCGGAAACCGTCTCGGAGACATCGGTTCTGCGGTGCAGGGCCATGTGGAATCCAACGGGTTCTCAATCGTAAGGGAGTACGTCGGGCACGGTGTGGGGAGAGATCTGCACGAAGATCCCGAAGTGCCGAATTTCGGCAGGGCGGGACACGGAGTGCGGCTGGTCCCGGGCATGACTATCGCGATAGAGCCCATGGTCAATGCCGGTGGTCCCGAAGTCGAAGTATTGGCGAATGACTGGACGGTAGTAACACTAGACCGGCAGCTTTCGGCACACTTCGAATACACGGTTGCGGTAACCGAGAGCGGGCCTGTAATAATGACCCGTGTGTGAGGGACTAATCGTGGAGATCAAAAGAGGGACCGTGGTGAGGTCGAGAGCCGGACACGATGCGGGACTGTTTATGGCAGTCCTGGAGACTGACGGAAAATCCGCGCTCACCGCTGACGGTAAGACAAGGACCATTATTTCTCCCAAAAGGAAGAATCTGATCCATCTCAGTCCGACTGCGGCTGTGCTGTCAGAAGAAGAGATGGAAAGCGACAGTTCGCTGAGGAAGGCGCTGAAGCGCTTCTGTGCGGACCGACCGTCTAAGGAGGACGATAATACTTAATGTCAAAAGCTGATGTTCTTGAAGTCGAAGGCGTAGTCAAGGAAGTGCTCCCCAACGCCACATTCAAGGTGGAACTGCAGAACGGGCACGTCATTGACGCACATATCTCCGGGAAACTGAGGATGAACTACATCAGGATCCTGGCTGGAGACAGAGTGACGGTCGAGATGTCGCCCTACGACCTCACAAAAGGACGTATCACCTGGCGCACCAAGTAAGGTGCACCCGACTATTGGAGGTAACAACTTATGAAGGTAAGACCTTCCGTAAAACCGATGTGCGATAAGTGCAGAGTCATCAAGCGCCATGGCAAAGTCATGGTCATCTGCCCGAATCCCACACATAAGCAGCGTCAGGGCTAAGACGCAACGATAATTGGAGGAAAGTATCTAATGGCGCGTATTGCTGGTATCGACCTTCCTAGAAACAAAAGGGTCGAAATTGGCCTCACCTACATCTACGGTATAGGCCTGAGCACCGCGAAGCAGATCCTCGCAGAGACCGGCGTTGATCCGGATATCCGCTGCAACGACCTGTCGGAGGATGATGTCGCGAAACTGCGTGACTACATTGACAACAAACTCATCGTCGAAGGCGACCTGAGAAGAAACGTCGCTCTCGATATCAAGCGCCTTGTCGAGATCGGATGCTACAGAGGCGTCCGTCATCGTAAAGGACTGCCTGTACGCGGTCAGAGGACAAAGACCAATGCCCGCACACGCAAGGGCCCCAAGAGGACCATTGCGAACAAGAAGAAATAAGGAGGGGCTAAGATATAAATGGCTAGCAGCAAACAGACAACTACCCGCCGCCGCCGTGAGAAGAAGAACATCGAGCGCGGACAGGCTCATATCCAGGCCACTTTCAACAACACCATCGTCACGATCACTGACGTGGAAGGCAATGCCCTTTCCTGGGCTTCCGCCGGCGGACAGGG
>JAFYZG010000036.1 GCA_017548825.1 Oscillospiraceae bacterium | reverse complement strand
TAAGCGCAGAAAAGAAAATCCAAATAGTACGCGAGTATTTGAGAGCCAGAATAAGCATCACAGAAGCAGCCCGAAGGGTGGGAAGAGATAGGGAAACAATAAAAGGATGGATAAACATATATGAAAACGAAGGAGCAAACGGATTCATACACAAGGAGCAACGGACATACAGCATTGAGTTGAAAACGGCAGCGGTCATAGACTACCAGCGAGGAGGAGGAAGTCTGCAAACCATTTGCAGGAAATACGGTATACGAGATAAGCATATCCTCCGGAGATGGATCAAGGTGTATAATGCGCATGGAGACTTCGACTCCGTAAAATATTCGGGAGGCGGAAGCTACATGAGGAAAGCACGGAGCACGACGCAGGAGGAACGCTTACAGATCGTCAAAGAATGCCTGGAAAGCGGAAAGAACTATGGCGAGATGGCGTTCAAGTACAACGTGAGTTACCAGCAGGTACGAACCTGGACACTGAAATTTGAAGAACTCGGCGAAGCCGGGCTGGAGGATCGCCGCGGGAAGCGGAAGAAGGATCAGGAACCGCGGACGGAACTGGAGGCCGCACAGATCGAGATTGAGCGTCTGAAGCATGAGCTGTATCTTGCAAATATGGAGAATCATCTGCTAAAAAAATTAGACGAGATCGTGAGGAGGGATGCCTCGGACAAGTAAAGCAGGGACATATCTACCGAGCGGTACAGGAAAACTATGCTGAATACGGTGAACCCGTCAACGAAGCCTGTCGTCTGCTGCATGTTTCACGCTCGGCATACCACAAGTGGGCGTCCGGCAAGCTGAGTCCCAGAGCCGCAGAGAACATGGAGCTTGCCGAGAAGATCGAGCAGATCCACATGGACAGCCCAGATAAAGGCTACCGTCGCATCAATGACGATCTGCGGCATGACCATGACATTCATGTGAACGACAAGCGTGTCCTCCGCATTTGCCGCGCCAAAAGGATCAAGTCTGCCATCAAGTACAGCAGTCACAGTTGCACACGGCAGGCGAAGAACCCGCAGTACATCGCAGAGAACCTTCTTAACCGCCAGTTCTATGCGGACAAGCCCAACGAGAAATGGCTCACCGATGTAACGGAATTCAAGTGGTATGAGGGTATAGAGGTTCACAAGATATATCTCAGCGCGATTCTCGACCTCTGTGACCACCGCATCGTCAGCTACGTCATCAGTGACCGCAACGATAATCCGCTGGTGTTCAAGACCTTTGAGAAAGCAGTCAAGGCCAACCCGGACGCTCATCCGCTCTTTCACAGCGACAGAGGATTTCAGTACACGAACCGAACCTTTCACCATAAGCTCGAAAAGGCAAAGATGACACAGAGCATGTCCCGCGTGGCACACTGCATCGACAACGGCCCGATGGAGGGTTTCTGGGGTATCCTCAAACGTGAGCGTTATTACGGCAAACGCTTCACCGGCAAGAAAGAACTGATTCAGATGATAGTGAACTACATCCGCTATTACAACACCCAGCGCGTACAGCGCAATCTCGGTGTCCTGACGCCGATGGAGAAACACAAGCTTTCTCTCGCTGCATAAAAAGCGACTGGCAGCCGAAGCTGCCAGTCGGGAAAAGCCTTATAGTATTTCACTGTCCTCTTGACGGGGTGCAGTTCATTCGGCTGCGGGGCGGTCGGCATGAATAACTCAGTAGTCGAAATTGTGGGCGTCCTGCAGGATCTGGTCCTTCACCTTCATCAGACGGGTGATGGTGCTCCGCTCGTTTTCCTCCAGTTTCATGGAGATGTAGCGGATGGTCTCCTCCATCTGCGGGATCATGACGTATTCCAGGGCGTTGACGCGGCGGCGGGTGCGCTCGATCTCGGCGGCCATGAGCTGCATGGACTTCTCCGCCCGGGCCAGCTCCAGCATATCGCGGAAGACCAGGGCCAGCTTGTCCAGAGTCTCGTCCAGCTCGCCGGAGGTCATGGCGTAGCCGTAGGAGTAGATGTCCTCCGCGGCGTCGGTCCGGGTGCGGAAGCTGTATTCCGGGATGTTGACGCTCATGATGTTCTTCAGCTCGATATCGACTTCGACGCTCTGCTTGGGACAGAGGAGCGACTGCTCCAGGATCTCCGGGCTCATGAGCCGGGAGGCTCTGGCCATATTCTCCATGGCTTCCGCCAGGCCCGCCTCCACCTTCTGGCGCAGGGCCTTGTTTTCCCGCACGGTGAGCAGAAATTGACGCATGAGCTCATCCCGCTTGTCCTTCAGCAGCTTGTGGCCGCGGACGGCAGTTTTGAGACGGGCCTTGGTCTTTTTCAGCTCCATGCGGGTCGGCTTTACGTCCGACATAACGGCCATGGTCAGCCCTCCTTGGGAAGATACTTCTCGATGTACTCCAGCTTGATGCGCTTCAGCTCGCTCTGCGGCAGGATGGAGAGCAGCTTCCAGCCGATGTCCAGAGTCTCCTCAATGCTGCGATCGGTCTCCTGGCCCTGTCCGATATAGACCTTTTCAAACTCACCGGCGAATTTGGCATAT
>JAFYZG010000035.1 GCA_017548825.1 Oscillospiraceae bacterium | reverse complement strand
GGGCTCCGGAAAAGACGAGAACAAGAGAGCGCCGATGTACTGGAGCGACGATACGTCCGATCCCGACATGTGTTCGGGGCCTCCCGATATGGATGAGGTCGCCATGAAGTTCCCGTCTCTCGCGGATCAGAAGAAGGATGACCTGTCGCTGTGGAACTGGTTCCGCCAGGTCATAAAAGTTAGAAATGCATTCCCCGCGATCCCCTGCGGGAGAGTTGAGGACCCGGAGCTCAGCACAGATACCGTCGCGGTGTTCTACAAGCGCTGTGAAGGCTATGATGACGTGCTCCTGGTCATAAACACCGGTGAGACGGAGCAGCAGATAGATCTGTCGTCTCTGGCTCCCCTCAAACTTTCCGCAGTGCTGAACACGTCCGAGGATGAGATAGTATTCAAAGACTCACTGCTCACGGTCCCGGCTTTCAGCATCGCGGTACTGACTGACAAATGATACAGGTGAAACATGGTACAGGATTGGCTTAACGGAGCTGTTTTCTATGAGATCTACCCTCAGTCCTTCCGGGACTCCGACGGCGACGGCATCGGGGATATACAGGGCATCATCGACAGTCTGGATTATATCAACAATCTGGGCTGCAACGCGCTGTGGATCAATCCATGCTTCGACTCCCCTTTCATGGACGCGGGTTACGACGTGCGCGACTATAAGAAGGTAGCGGAGAGGTACGGGACAAATGAGGATCTGTACAGACTCTTCGGCGAAGCGCATTCCAGAGGCATAAGGATCCTCCTCGATCTTGTCCCGGGACACACCTCCGACCAGCACCCCTGGTTCCTGGAGTCCTGCAAGGCTGAAGAGAACGAGTACTCTGGCAGATACGTATGGACCTCCGCTGCCTTTGAAGGCATTGCGGACCATCCCTACATCTCCGGCATGAAGGAACGAGCCGGATCCTATATGCTCAACTTCTTTGCCTCGCAGCCTGCGCTGAACTACGGATGGCTGAACAGGACCGAGAAATGGATGTCTGCCGTTGACTCCCCTGAAGCTCTTGCTACCAGAGAAGCGATCAAGGACGTGATGCGGTTCTGGCTGGACAGAGGCTGCGACGGCTTCCGGGTGGATATGGCGGATTCCCTCGTTAAGAACGACGACAGCGACAAGAGCGCCACCGCGGCTATCTGGCGCGACATACGCGGGATGCTGGACAGGGATTATCCCGACGCCGCCCTGGTCAGCGAGTGGTCAAATCCGTATCAGGCGGTATGCCTCGGCGGATTCCACATGGATTTCTATCTGGATCACCACGAAAACGGATACAACACACTTCTCAGAGACTATGAGACTCCGGGAGGAGACAGAAGCTTCTTCAAGAAAGACTCCGGCGGAGATATCCTCCGCTTCCTGAAAGACTATCTTCCGAAGTACGAAGTCTCAAAGGATCGGGGATACATATCCATGTTCACCTGCAACCACGACACTCCCCGTCCGGCCGCGACTCTGTCCCCTGATGAGCTGAAACTTGCATACGCGTTCATACTGACGATGCCGGGAGTTCCCTTCATCTATTACGGAGATGAGATCGGAATGAAGTATCTTGATCTTCCGACCAAGGAAGGCGGATACCAGCGCACCGGCAGCAGATCTCCCATGCAGTGGGACGGGACAGTCAACCGCGGCTTCTCTTCAGCTGATCCGGACAGGATATATCTCCCCGTCGACTGCAGCCCTGAAGCTCCCGATGTGCAGGGGCAGTTGTCGGACCCTCACTCGCTGCTGAATGAGACAAAACGTCTCATATCTCTGAGAAAGGCTCATGCCGACCTGTTAGCTTCCTCTTCTTTCAGCGTCATTCATGCAGAGGAAAGCGCATACCCGTTCGTCTACGGAAGAGGCTCCCTCATCCTGTCCGTTAATCCGTCCTCAGGAACGACTTCATTCTCCGATGCTTCGATCTCAGGCAGGAAGGTCATCTACTCCATAGGAGATGTCTCTGCGGAAGAAAACCTCCTGACGATGGGGCCACAGTCCTTCGCTGTGCTGTCATGACCCGAAACGTAAAAAAGTAAATGAGAAAAGGAACGGACACCTTCCCGGTGTCCGTTCCACATTTTTACATTATAGATTCAGTCCAGTCCGATCTTGCGTCTGGCTTTAGCCAGTGTCTTGGAAGCAAGATAGGAAGCTTTTTCAGCGCCTGACTTCAGGATGCCGTTCAGCTGCTCCTTGTCGGAAAGGTATACCGCATATCTCTCCTGGATGGGTTTCAGCATATCCCTTACGGTCTCGCCCACTGCAGTCTTGAAATCTCCGTATCCCTTGCCGTCGAACTCGCGCTCGATCTCTTCAAAGGTCTTTCCCGTGCATGCGCTGTAGATGCTCATCAGATTTGTAACGCCCGGCTTGTACTCCGCAGCGCGGATCTCGCTTCCGGAATCGGTCACCGCTCTCCTGAACTTCTTGACGATCAGGTCGGGATCGTCAAGAAGCATGATCTTGGCGTTCGTGTTTTCGTCCGACTTGCTCATCTTCGCGGTGGGATCCTGCAGCGACATGACTCTCGCCGCCACCTTCGGGAAATATCCGTCCGGCACCACGAACGTCTGTCCGTATACTCCGTTGAATCTCTCGGCGATATTGCGCGCAAGCTCCAGATGCTGTTTCTGGTCCG
The DNA here is from genome assembly GCA_017548825.1 of Oscillospiraceae bacterium. Lineage (GTDB taxonomy): Bacteria > Bacillota > Clostridia > Oscillospirales > Ruminococcaceae > RUG11783. Next base: position 23,856 of record JAFYZG010000035.1, on the reverse strand, counting down.
CTCCGATCGGAACGAGGTCTGTCTGATACAGCAGGATATCCGCCGCCATCAGCACCGGATAGGTAAAGAGCCCGCCGTTGACGTTCTCGGGGTGCTTCTGCGACTTATCCTTGAACTGCGTCATCCTGGACAGTTCTCCGAACTGCGTATAGCATCCGAGGATCCAGGACAGTTCGGCATGCTGGTGAACGTCGCCCTGGATGAAAAGGATCGATCTCTCGGGATCCACGCCGCACGCAAGCAGCAGCGCCGCAGACTCCCTTATCTGTCTTCTCAGCGTAGCCGGATCCTGCCTGACAGTGATGGAATGCAGATCGACGACGCTGTAGATGCAGTCATATTCATCCTGAAGAACTCCCCAGTTGCGGACTGCTCCCAGATAATTTCCCAGCGTAAAGCCGCCGGTGGGCTGGATACCGCTGAATACGCGTTTTTTGTTTTCGTCCGCCATTGTAAGCCTCCTTCAGTAACAGTAATATACAGGTTTCATTTTATTCCCCCTGCCCGATCGTGTCAATTGACATTGACAGACCCTGACCGTAGAATAATCACGTGACCAATAATCTTACAGGAGATCTTTATATAATGAGAAAAGTCCGCACCAGATTCGCACCAAGCCCCACAGGCTATATGCATATCGGAAACCTCCGCACGGCACTATATGCCTACCTGATAGCCAAAAAAGACGGCGGTGACTTCATCCTCAGGATAGAGGACACTGACCAGGGAAGGCTCGTGGAAGGCGCTGTGGACGTGATTTATGACACTCTGAAGGATTGCGGCCTGCACTGGGACGAAGGCCCCGACATCGGCGGCGATTACGGTCCATATGTCCAGAGCGAGAGGATGGACAATTATCTCGTATGGGCAAAGAAACTGGTCGAGAACGGAAGCGCCTACTACTGCTTCTGCACGGAAGAGGAACTGGACAGCCGCATCCCAAAAAAGGAAGAGGGCGGCGAGATGATACGCCGCTATGACGGACACTGCAGGAACCTTTCAAAGGAAGAGGTCGAAGCAAAACTTGCCGCCGGCACTCCATATGTCATCCGCCAGAAGATGCCATCCGAGGGCGTCACGACTTTCCATGACCTGGTATACGGAGACGTAAGCGTGGAGAACAAGGAGCTCGAGGATCAGATCCTCATCAAGAGCGACGGAATGCCCACCTACAACTTCGCCAACGTCGTGGACGACCACCTCATGGGCATCACGCACGTGGTGAGAGGCAACGAGTATCTCTCCTCCAGCCCAAAATACAATCTTCTCTATGAGGCGTTCGGCTGGGACACCCCGGAATACATACACTGCGCTCCCGTCATGAAGGACGAGCACCAGAAACTGTCCAAGCGCAACGGCGACGCATCATATCAGGATCTGGTGGCAAAGGGATACCTCACAGAGGCGATACTCAACTATATCGCCCTTCTCGGCTGGTCCCCCAAGGGAGAGCGAGAGATATTCACCGTGGAAGAGCTCACGCATGAGTTCGATCTGTCGGGCATCAGCAAGTCCCCCGCCATCTTCGACCCCGAAAAGCTCAAATACATCAACGCTGAATACATACGCGCTCTTTCTCACGACGAGTTCAAAGAGCACGCGATGCCGTTCATCAGACAGGCTGTCAGGAGAGACGACGTGGACTTCGACATCCTCTGCGACGTTCTCCAGCCCAGGACTGAATTCTTCTCCGATATCCCCGAAAAGCTCTCGTTCATAGACGAACGTCCCGACATAGATCCCGAACTCTACAACAGCAAGAAGTTCAAGACGAACGCGGAGACCGCGCAGCCCGCTCTGGAAGCCAGCCTGAAGGTGCTTGAGGAGCTCGGTGACTACTCCGTAGAGTCGGTCCACTCCGCCCTTCTCTCGCTGGTCGAGTCCCTGGGTGTCAAGAACGGCTGGATCCTCGGTCCCCTTCGCGTGGCTATATCCGGAGTGCAGGTCACGCCCGGCGGCGCCGTAGAGCTCATTGCCGCTCTCGGAAAGGAAGAGACCCTTTCAAGAATCGGATCCGCTCTGGCAGCTCTGTGACAGGCAATTGATACCGCAAACAGCTTTCCGATTATGCCGGAAGGCTGTTTTTTCGTGTCTGCGGACCGCGGCAGCCGCAGTGGCAAGAATTGTTATAATAACGAAAACAACTGCCCAAATATGGCAAATTTGACAGTATAGTGCTGTTTTGATATATTGATACACGATTATTTATCTTTACACTGAAAAGGAGTGTGATTTTTAAATGCCGGAAGGCGACCCCTTAAGTAGCTTGCTGCTTACCGTTTTGCTGATCGCCGTTAATGCGTTCTTCGCAATGAGCGAGATCGCAGTGATCACTTTCAATGACATCAAACTCAGACACCTGGCCGAAGAAGGAGACAAGAGGGCCAAGATCCTTGAAAAACTGACAGAAGAGGAAAGCAGGTTTCTGTCGACCATACAGGTCGGTGTCACACTTGCGGGATTCTTCTCCTCCGCAGTCGCCGCAGACAACTTCACGGAGTATGTGGTGTACTGGCTCAGAGATTCCGGGATCCCCGCTGCGACTCTCCGCACGGGAAGTCTCATCATCATCACCCTGCTTCTGTCGTTCATCACCCTGATCTTCGGGGAGCTTGTTCCCAAGAGGATCGCAATGAACAACCCGGAAAAGATGAGCTTCTTCGCGGCTTATCCCCTCAGATTCTTCTCTATCATCGCCGCCCCCTTCGTCAGACTGTTGTCTGTGACGACCAATCTGGTGCTCAGGATCATAGGCATCGATCCGAATGCCCAGAACTCCGACGTCACTGAGGAAGAGATCAGGATGATGCTGGACGCCGGTGAGGAGGAAGGCACCATCGAGGAAGATGAGAGCGAGATGATCCATAACATCTTCGATCTCGGAGATACCGAGGTCAGCGATGTCATGACACACAGAACAGAACTTGTCACGATAGATATCGACGACTCCGTCGAGACCATAATCAACCTGGCCCAGGAAGAAGGACACAGCCGTTTCCCCGTCTGCGACGGAAGCGCAGACAAGATACTCGGAATGCTTCTTATAAAAGACCTTCTCTCGCTCATCGGAGCAGAAGTAAAGAATTTCAGCGTCAGGGATTACATGCGCGACGTCCTGTACGTTCCGGAGAGCATGCCTGTCAAGAGCGCTTTCGAGAATATGAGAAAGAACAAGCTCCAGCTTGCCGTCGTAGTAGACGAGTACGGCGGGACAGCCGGAATAGTCACGATGGAGGACATTCTGGAATCCATCGTCGGAGACATAGAAGATGAGTACGACGATGAGGAAGAAGAGATCAGCAAGGTCTCGGAAGGCGTCTTCGATCTGGACGGGACAGCTTATATAGAGGATGTCGAAGACGAACTCGGCATCACCATAACCGACGCGGATGATGACTATGACACCATCGGCGGCTACCTCACCGACAAGCTCGGAAGACTTCCTGAAGAGGGCGAGAATCCCGAGATCGAGGCTGCCGGATATCTGTTCCGCATCGTCAGCGTCAAGGAGCACAGGATAGACACCATACAGGCAGTCAGACTGCCCGAGCAGGAATAAACAGAACACTGTATATAGAGCAGGTGGTACAAAAACGCCTGCTTCTTTTTTATTATTCCGTCAAATGCTTTTTTACGAAGCATGATGATATACTCAAGAAAAAGACCTTCACTGTAAAAAAGGAGCACGGAATTGAATTATTCACATCCCCAGCTAGATCCGAACCTAAAGCGGTTCAGAGCGCCCAATCCCCTACCGCAGGCCCCGCCTGTCCCTCCCTATCCCGACGCCGACAGGATGGACCCTTACCGCAACGTATACATCGGTCTGTTTGACACACCGTTCAGAGACGAGGCAGACAATGTCAGAAACATGATCTGCTATGTACCGTCAACGGAAAAATCCGCGTGGAACATGGTTCTAATCTTCATACCCGGCGGTGAGGATCCCAGAGTTTTCTTCGAAAAAGGAAACTGGAAAGACACCTGCGAGAAGAACAGCATGACAGCCTTCTTCCTTCCCGCCCCTGACGGCTGGAAAAACGACGATCCCGGCTTTGAGCTGGAGACAGCTGTCAGAGCTCTCGCCGAGATGAGGTCCAACCGCTATTTCCAGTCCAACGCCCCTGCGGTATACTGCCTCGGTTTCGGCGACGGCGCAGCCCCTGCGGCGCTGTTCGCTGTCACACACTGCGAGACGCTGGCCGCATGGGGAGCCTGGGGAAGCACGGAACTGGATGAGACTCTCCTCACCAGACTGGGTTCCGGACCGTCCGACAGCATACCCGAGATCCCCAGATCCGGAGTCCATATCCCGACTGTGATCATAGATGACGATGAGTCGAACACCGTCAGATACTTCAAGACTGCGAACAACGTCAAAGACGAACACCTCAGAAATGACTTCTGCAGAGTCTTCCGCCAGCAGCCCAAACCAGGCGAGAGCTTCATCAACGATCATGCGTGCAGCGAGGTCTGGCACGGCAGGGACAGCGATGCAAGAGCGTACGGTTATTCAAAGGTCATAGATGAAATGGTCACTTTCCTGGCCGGGTACAAACGCTGGGCGGGATACACCATATCCGACCTCAGAAGGACCGAAGTGCCGGAAGATCTCGGGATGATAAAGACCGAGATGGTCATCGGCGGATGGAAGAGACACTGGTGGACCTTCGAACCCACCGACTACAAGCTCGGCAAAAAGGAAAAATACCCGCTCGTAGTTGCGATCCACGGCTTCACATGCTCCGGGGAGTTCTTCGCGAACAATGCGGACTGGCATTATGTCGGTGAGCAGCGAGGCGCCATCATAGTCTATCCGACTGCCACTCCCTTCACCGGTTCTCCGAACGGACCGAGACCTCCGCATTTCACCACTCAGCAGTGGAACTGCGGCCTGGAAGCAAATATGACCGATCCGGCGGGGCCGGATGAACTGGAGTATTTCCGCATCCTTCTTGATGAAACGAAAAAGAAATACCCGATCGATCCCGAGCGGATATACGTCACCGGTCACTCCAACGGAGGCATGATGACGCAGTATCTGATGAGATACATGCCCGGTGAATTCGCAGGGTTCGCCCCTGTGGGTTTCATGGAGGACCGTAATCACGACATGCGTCCCGAGCCGGATGACGGCATCATCAGGAATATCTGGTTCACCATGGGCGAGTACGATCTGACCGGGATGGAGCTCACAGACGGCAACGCCAACAGCGGCACTGTCAGAAAACTCTGCGAGCATAACGGTCTCGATTACGGCGATTCAAAGACATATGTGTCCGGAAACTTCGTACACACGATCTGGAGAGATCAGAACAAGGTCCCGCTTGTCCGTTTCACCGGAGTGGTCAACTGGCCGCACACCTACTCGCCGGAGGTCGCGTTCCTGATCTACGATGAATTCTTCTCCCGCTTCGTGCGTCATTCCGACGGCACGCTCGAATACTTGGCATAGATAAAAAAAAGGAGGATATAAACAAACTATGGGAATCTGCAAATTCAACTACAGGAGCCAGGCATGCGGGCTGTGGCTCGACGTCATCGTCACAATACCGACGTCCCAGTTCAGTTACTACGACATGAACAAGGAGCTCCGCGGCAATGACAGAGTCACCCCGGGGAGCCCCGTACCCAAGATGTACAGGCCCGGGATGAAGTTCCAGACCATCTACATGATCCACGGCGGCGGCGACGACGACACACTTCCCTATCGCTACATGAGCATAGAGAGGTATGCCGATGCCAACAACGTCATGCTGGTGACCCCAAACATCCCGAACAGCTTCGGAGTCAACACCAACTACGGCGTGGACTATCAGACCTTCCTCTCCGAGGAACTTCCGATAGTCATCCAGTCTCTTTTCCCCTCGGCGCCGGGCCGCGAGAACAACTTCATAGCGGGATTCGCCATGGGAGGAAACGTGGCTCTCGGCACCGCGCTCATGCACCCCGAACTGTATGCCGCAGCTGTTGATGTATCCGGCGGCATCGGCCTGACCGTCAACACCGAGCAGTTCGCAAAGGAACTGAGCGGATCCTTCTCTGGAAGGTTCCCTCTGGTAGGCGCCACCTTCGGATCGGGAGAGGACCTGCCGGGCAGCAAGCACGACATGAGAAAGTTCGCTCTTGAGAACATCGAGAAGGGCGTTGAACTTCCCAAGTTCTATCTCGTCTGCGGAAGCGAAGAAGGCAACATCGGCAAAAGAGTGGAGAACGACGCCATCACTCTCAAGGAGATGGGATATGACGTGGACTTCACCTGCTATGAAGGTTACAACCACTTCTACCCGCTGTGGGACATGTACTTCGAGAAGATGATGAACGAGATCCTGCCTCTTAAGAGAGAAGCGATCTTCCCCGACTGATAACATCAATAACGCAAAAAGGCGGAGTCCGCAGGCTCCGCCTTTTTTTTGTGCCATATATCTTCAGCTGTTCAGTTCCATCAGGATCTCATCCGAGATCTTCTTAAGCGTATCCGGATCCGCCTTTACAAAGGTCCTGTCATAGGTCACCAGGCCGTTCAGCTCGTTCTCCACATCGCTGAGCTGGGTGAAGATGCACCCGCACAGGCCCTTCCCGACTGCCGGCAGGACCATTCTGCGGTACATGTCAACTATCCTTGCAGTCAGTTCCTGAGAACTGCGGCATTTTCCGTATCCCCATACCGGGCCTTTCTTTGTCTGCGGATCTGCGTCGAACACGAATCCCCCGCACTCGCTCAGCAGCATGGGTCTGACTCCCGGTCTGAGCTTCTTCGTCCTGAAATAGATATGCTCGCTGTCAAAATCGCTCCTGCTGCCTGCGACCCACCCGGAAGTCGTGTCTATGAGCCTCTCCGGCTCCTCAGCCTTGAGTATGTCATAGGCCTCGTCGGAATTGAACTGCCCCCATCCTTCATTGAAGATCGTATATGCGATGATGCAGGGATGCCCGTGCAGATGAGCTGCCGTCTGTCTCATATGAGACAGGAAGAATTCTTCCCTCTCTCCGTTCTTTTTCCTGTCATTTCTCTTCTTTATCCCCACTGTGGGAAGGACCGTATCCCACAGGAAAGAGTAATCCCCGCTGTTCACCATGTCCTGGATCACCAGCATCCCCATCCTGTCGCACTCGTAATAGAATATCTCCGGCTCGGTCTTTATGTGCTTGCGGAGGGTATTGAATCCCATCTCTTTCATGCGCAGGATGTCGCTGCGGTAGGCGGAGGCATCCCCCGGCAGGAACAGTCCTTCCGGGAAATATCCCTGATCCAGGACACCGTTGAGAAACACCGGCCTTCCGTTCAGGCATATTCTCGGCACCCCGTCTATGATCTCGGATGTGATCCGTCTCAGCGCGAGATATGAACTGACCTCGTCCCCTCCGGGAGTGGTGACCGTGACGTCGTACAGAAAAGGATCCTCCGGGCTCCAGAGCCTGCGTCTGTGCGCAGGAACTTCAAAGCTCCCCTCCGGGCTGTCAGATGAGAATACTAGTCCTTCCTGATCCGAAACCGTTATCCTGCATCCGCCGCCGGATGAGGTGCTTACCTTCCACCTTACTGTTTCCGTGTCTGCATCTGTCCTGATCTGTGTGACGTGATCCGCCGGGACCGTCTCGGTCCAGACCGTCTGCCAGATCCCGCTGACAGGCGTGTACCACATCCCGCCTGGTTTCTTCGTCTGTTTGCCATAGGGATAGAAGTGCGAAAGCGTATCTTCCGCCTCCACCGTAACCGTGTTCTTCCCGTCGGTGATCAGATCGGTTATATCCATGGAGAAAGGAAGATATCCTCCCTCATGGTAACCTGCTTCCTTCCCGTTTATCAGTACCCGGGCTCTCTGGTCCACCGCCCCGAAGTTGAGCAGGACCCTGTATCCCGGTCCCGGATATTCAATAGGGACTTCTTTTTCATACACAAGTCGATCCGGTACTTCTCCGTTCCAGCCGGACAGTGGGGACTGCGGAGGATACGGTACGTTTACAGGTCGTCCGTTCAGTATCCATTCTCCGTTGAGACTCTCCCACTGTTTTCTTCTGAGCAAAGGTCTCGGGTATACGTCGTACATCTGTCAGTTCCTCAGTTGGTCTGCCGTAAGCAGCCTCTCTGCAGTTTCTTCCGCTTTTTTCAGATAATAGCTGTATCTTCCGTCGTCACGCGATCCGTAGCGGTTGCCCAGCATGACCCATTCGCAGTATTCGTAGAACAGGAAATGCTCAAGATCACGCAGATATTCTTCGTACGCTATGCCGTGTCTGCCGGGCACTCTCTCATAGAAATACCTGACTGCAGCATCACGGTCGCTATCCTTCATGAAGAAATAGGCGTCTTTATCCTCTCTACCGTGGGCGATCAGTCTCGCAAAAGAAGAGAGATACGGAAGGATCCCGCCATACTCCCAGTCGATCAGCACCGCGCGTTCCCCGACCAAAACATTGATGGGCAGCAGATCCTCGTGGCAGAGAGTCTTAGGCACACTTCTGTAGATATCCGTGAACCGTCCGTATGCCTTTTCCAGCAGTTCCGATCCTAGATATCTGCCTCTGTCTTCGACTGATCTCAGCGCTCTTTCCATGGTCACGGCGCGGTTCGACAGGTCGTTCCGCTGCCAGAATTCATTCTGCATCGCTGACAATGCGTCGACCGCTTTCATCAGCATCTCTGGTTCAGACAGCCGCAGCGCCTCCCCCTGACAGTATTCCAGCAGGATGAACTTATCTCCTTCATACTCAGCCGAACCAAGAAAAGCAGGGGCGTAGCTTTTCCCTTCGCGGAAGAAGCCAGTATAGCATTCTGTTTCCAGGCCCTTCGCCTTCTTCAGAACACATCTGTTATCCCACGTATCCACGAGCCAGACTTCATATTCGTTTCCGTCTTCTTCGCAGATGAACGGAGCTATGCCTCTGACCGTATCTCCGGGGATGCCAAGAGAACCGGCGACGATCTTTAATTCAGTTTCGGTATATGTCCTCCTGCCTTCCACAGCAGTCCCTCTTTTCCTCAGTCCGGATTTTCAGCATACAAAAAAGCGCCTCCGTCAGGAGGCGCGGTATCCGTCACGAAATTGATCTGATCACTCTGCCTATCTGACCGATACTGGACAGCGAAGCATAAGACCCGTCCAGAGAGCTCACTACAATATTCTTAACTACTCCGGCGATCACCCACGGCAGGATCGATTTTGCTGCCGCAGGGGCGCTCTTCTTCTTGATGAGATAAATAATGAGGCCGATGAACGGGAACAGGAAAGCGACTATCTTGAGAGCAATGGATGCTTCTCCGTCTTCGTTCACTCCGCCGATGCTGTTGAACACCTGTCCGGTTTTCTCCGCGGCATTGGAGAACGGGTCTGTCCCGGCTGAAGCCGGCTTCCCGGGCTGCGACATAAAGTATTCGCCTTCCTTGCTGTACGCCGAGGCGTCAGCTGATAAAGGACTTCCGCAATAACCGCAGAATTGATCCCCTTCACTGACAGGGGCTCCGCAGTGCACACACTTCTTACTCATTTTGTTCTCTCCGTCTTGGAAAATACATCTATCAGATGCCTTCCGGCATCGTTTACTTGATTATAATACAGTTCTTCGCCAGCACACAATGGGACCTTTGCCTTCTGCGGTCAGCTGAAGATCATAAAGATCGCCGTGCAGAACGTTACGATGAGCAGCGAGAACAGCACTATCTCGCGCAGGTCATCCACCAGAAGTCCGATGAATTCTCTGATGAGAGCGTTAGGCCAGAAGTACCATTTTGTCGGCGAACCCATTCCGTCGAGCTCGAGTCCCTGGGTACCCGCAATGACGCCGCTTCTGAACACATGGTAGTTCGTGGTCGAGAATGCACCCTTTCCGCCGGGACAGTTCTCCTCAGCGATCTCTGACGAGAATCTCATGTTCTCTTTTGTGTTGACGCTTCTAGTCTCGGGGAAGATCCTCTCCTCAGGTATCCCTCTGGATACCAGATAGTTCGCCATGGCTTCTCCCTCGGACATCGGTTCGTCGCCGCCCTTTCCTCCGGACGGGATGAAGATGGGTCTCGGCCCGCCGGCGGCTTCCTGTTCCGCCGCGAACGCTAACGCCTTATCCACCCTTCCTCTTATAAGAGGATAAAGGGTGCCGTCTTTCCTTATCGCGCATCCCAGGATCACTATGAAATCCTTGTCATATTCAGGCCGGTGCCTTGCGATGCGGAAGAAGATAAGAAATACTCCTATGAGCAGACAGATCATATAGGAGAATATACCGTAATAGGTGTTCACGATATACATCAGAGTGTTGTATGACAGTTTGAAATCCAGAATGTCGACCATCACTATTCCGGCCAGCATCCCGGCTACTATGACAAAGGACAGGATTATCCCCAGAAGATTGACGAACCTGAAGCCTTCTTTCCTTATGAGCTGGATATTGCTGATGCACAGCGCGGCAGAGAAAACCAGCAGTCCCGGCGCCGTGACCAATGTGAAATACATCATCACCGTCTGTGACCAGTCTATGATCTTTCCGAAATTATAGGCAGTGGGATCCCTTATCAGGAAGACCAGAATGATGCTCGTTCCCAGAGCGATCACAAAGAAAAACACCGAGATGCCCATGAGGAATATCGCAGTGTACGAGAACATCCAGGATCCCTTCATCCTGCGGTATTCATTCAGGAATACCAGGCTGCACCACAGGCACATGAGGAATCCGTCCAGTACCACCAGCTGCCAGCACGGGAAGTTGCCTGTCGTCTCCTGAAACAGGACCGGTCCCCTGCTGTTGATGTGTTCGGTATACCCGCTGTCATCGATCTTTACCGTTGCCTCTGCTATTCCACTGCCAACCGGTTCCATGTCCACACGGACTACGCTGCCTTTGGTGCTGATGTTCCTGACTCTGACTATCCCCTCTTCCCTGAAGGAGACTTCTATCTCTTCCGGTCTGATGCCGTCGATACCGCTTCTGTAATAGAGTGCGATGAAATTTCCGTGTGCCAGGATAAACGCAGCCGAGAGCAGAAGAAGGACCGCGAGGAAGATCATGATCCTGTTGCGGATCCTGGTGGTGATAGCTCGCCTTCCCGCCTTCTCGCTGTCCGGTCTGTCGTCGACAAAGACTTCCCTTATGGCTTTCAGTATCCTGTTCAATACTTCAGAACCTCCGTCCGGCTGCTCCGGTCATGCAGCCATTCTGATTATAATATGCGGGCATCTGCCGGTCTATGTGTGATTATTCTTCCATATACAGTATAATTATCTGAGCCGGACTATGAAACAGGCAAAGAGAGGCATACGATGGTCACGGAAAAACTGTATTACGAAGACGCATATCTCAGAGAGTTCGACGCGGAGGTCATCTCCTGCAGCAGCGGAGAGAACAACACATTCCACGTCGTTCTGGACAGGACCGCTTTCTATCCTGAAGGCGGCGGTCAGCCCGGAGACAGAGGTGTTATCGGAGGTATCACGGTCCTTGACACTGTGGAAAAAGGCGGAGAGATACTGCATCTGTGCAGTGCTGCCGTAAAGCCGGGCACAAAGGTACACTGTGAGATCGACTGGGACAGAAGGCTGGATCATATGCAGCAGCACACAGGCGAGCATATAATCAGCGGTATGATCTGCAGCGAACTGCACTGTGACAACGTGGGCTTCCACATGGGCGAGGACACGGTGACCATCGATTACAATGCCTATGCGGACATGGACCGCATCCTCGAGATAGAGGCAAAAGCCAACAGATATCTGCTGGAGAACCATCCGGCGGAGATCTTCTTCCCCGGCAAAGAGGAACTTTCAAAGCTTCCATACCGGAGCAAAAAGGAACTCGATGGTGAAGTGAGGATCGTCTCATTTCCCGGCGCGGACATGTGCGCTTGCTGCGGCACTCACCTCTCATCTTCCGCCCAAGTCGGAGTGATCAAAGTCCTCAGCCACAAGAGGTTCCATGAAGGGATCCGCCTGGAGATCGTATGCGGGCAGAGAGCAATAGATCATCTTATGACCTGCTGGAGCCAGAATTCAGCTGTGGGGAAGGAGCTCTCATCGCCCTACGACACCACCCACTCCGCGCTGCTGAGATATATGGAACAGACTGACGAACTCAAAAAGAGGATCGCGGCTCTGGAAGAGGAGAACTTCTCTCTTGTAGCCCGCGGATATGCAGGCGCTGGAGATACGTATATAATTAGAGAAGCTATGGAGACCGACTCCCTGCGCAGGCTCTGCGAAGCAGTGCACTCGGTCTGCGGAGGCATCTGCGCCGTCTTCTCCGGAAGCGGAAGCAGTTACAGATATGCCCTCAGAGCTCCCGATGACAGGCTAATCGACCTCTGCCGCAGCATCAACTCCTCCCTGAACGGAAGAGGCGGTGGCCGGGACGGTCTTGCACAGGGCAGCGTCTCTGCCGATGAAGCTGCCATAAGAGACTTTTTCAGTTGAAAAAACAGCGGCAGGAATACCTGCTGCACAAAATAACGGTCCGGAGGTGATCCCTTGAAGATCAAAAAGAAATACCGTAAATTCGTCGACGCCGCAGTACTGCTGGTAGCCGCTCTGCTGTTCACCCTTCTGGTGAAGGTCGTGGATGTGCAGGCGATAGGCCCGCAGGAGACTTCGGTGGGTTTCGCAAAGATAAACAAGGCATTCGCCGATGCAGTCGGAACCAACATGCTGCTGTACAAGCTGACTCAGCTGCTGGGATACGCAGCGCTCGCCGTCGTCGCGTTCTTCGGGTTCGGCGGGATGATGCAGCTGGTCAAGCGCAAGAGCCTTATGAAAGTCGACCGTGAACTTCTCGGAGCCGGAGTGCTCTACGTCGTCGTCCTCGCACTTTACGTGACTTTCGAGAAGATCATAGTGAACTACAGACCGGTCATCATGCCGGGCGAAACGGCGCCGGAGGCTTCCTTCCCCTCTTCCCACACGCTGCTGGCGTGCGTTGTGTTCGGCAGCGCGGTGATTCTTGCTGACACTTATGTCAGAAAACACAAAGCCAGAAAGAGAGTCCGGGCCATCTTCGTCATCCTTATCATCGTAATGGTGGTCGGTCGTCTGTTTTCCGGTGTGCACTGGATCACTGACATCGTCGCCGGACTTCTGTTCAGCGGAAGCCTGCTTTCCGCCTTCAAGGGCTACATCGATCTCCCGCAGCCTCAGAGAAGGAACTGAACACCTTATAGATCCCGGATACAACAAAAAAGAGCAGTGTCTGAGTCCGACTCAGTTCACTGCTCTTTTCTTATCATTTTTCAGTTTTTCAGATGCGCACAGCAGATGCCAGTATCCCCTTCCATACATCCAGGCTTTCTTCTTTATGTTCCTGCCTGAAATATGCGTTGAAGAAATACATGTGTCTCCCGGATTTCATCGCGCAGGTCTCGCCGCCCATCACTGTATCTCCGGTCCTGTAGGTGTAATCGAATCCGCGGCAGCTTCTCCCGGAGATGTTTCTGTCAACGAATCCGGTGAACTCATATCCGAAACGCTGCATCGCGTCTCCGATCTGCTTCTCAGCAGTTTTCACCGCATCTGACGATCCCACGAGCAGAGAAGCCAAGCCCAGGTCTCTCCAGCCGACGGTGGCGGTGATGTGTCTTTCGGGATCGGTGAAGGCGATGAACTCACCGCCTGCCACGACATTCAGTTTATTCTTCTCTTCCTCATCCATCAGATGGAATCCGTCGGGAAGTGTGATCTCGAGTTTTCCGTTCGCAACAGTCTTCTCCATGCCGGTATCCTCCATATCGCAGTTCAGCCTTTGTATTCGACGCACATCATGGTCAGGTCATCGAACTGCTCCGCGCCGTCCACGAACCTGTCGACTGCTTTCCTGACATTTGCGAGCAGCTGCTTCGGTGAAGCCTGCGGGTCGGCGTTCAGCGCATCGACGAGTCTGTCCATCCCGAACATCTTGTTGTTTTCGTCCGTTGCCTCCGGAGCACCGTCGGTATAAACGAATATCTTCGTTCCGGGCTCCAGCTGCATCTCGTACTCTTTATACCTGATCCCCTCCATACCGCCGATCACGAAGCCGTGTTTGTCCTTTATTACCTCGAACGGGCCATCCGGTCTCTTTATGATCGGATACTCATGTCCGGCATTGGCCGCAGTGAGCTTTCCGGTGGAGAGTTCCAGTATTCCGGCCCACACGGTCACGAACATCTCAGCCTGATTGTTCGAGCAGATCGCTTCATTCGTTCTGGTCAGTATCTCGGTCGGACTTCCTCCGAGCATAGCTACGCTCTGCAGGATGATCTTGGAAGCCATCATGAACAGGGCGGCAGGTATCCCTTTGCCTGAGACGTCCGCCATGACCAGCCCGAGATGATCCTCATCAATGAGGAAAAAGTCATAGAAATCTCCGCCGACTTCCTTCGCCGGGTCCATGGAAGCATACAGATCTATATCCGTCCTGTCCGGGAAAGGAGGAAATTCATGGGGGAGCATAGAGGTCTGGATCCTGGTCGCCAGAGAGAGCTCGGTACCGATCCTTTCGTTCTCCGCCGTTATGGCAGTTATGTTATCGATGTACTGAGTGATCTGTTCCTCCATCCGGTCTATGGAACCCGCAAGTATCCCGATCTCATCCGTGTTCAGGATGCGGGAACTCAGTTTTTCCTCCGCAGGCGTGTTCTCAGAGGCGAAGCGGACCGCTTCATTGGTTATGGTGTCCACAGGCGTCAGGAAGACCTTTTCCAGATAACCTCCCTGACTCATGAGCACGAGAATTGCCGCCATTATGGTGACGAAGATGACTCTGCTGAGGAACCTCTTACGGGTGTTCACCACGGTATCCATCTGCCGCTGCACGCACAGTATCGCTTTTGCTCTGCCGTCGGAGCCCTTCACGGGGATCATCACGGTGATATGCGGATCTGTTTCTATATAACCTTTATCCCTGACTACCACTTCTCCGTCGGAAGAGCCGTTCATGATGAGCCTGTATTTCTCCCTGTACTCGTCGTTAGTCGTCTCCCGGTAATACCCGAAGTCATAATGTGTATACCCGCTTCCCTCTCTCATCGTGGATATCAGGAAGGTGATATGCCTGTAATCGGTCATATCTGGGACTATCACATAGATAAAGGTCGATCTGGACGTGTTGCACAGCAGATCGACTCTGGAATAGACGTCCATATATTCTTCCGTGACGCCGCCGCTCTCGCGGTATGCATCGATCCGGTCGCCGTCCACTATGGTCGCGGCCGTATCCGCCGTGCGGAAGGCGTCTTCCGAATAAAGATCCAGAAGCGAGTTGGTGAACGCCCTGAAACCTATCACGCATACGACAAGAGAAAAGAGCATGAGCAGCAGAATGATGCCCAGTATGCTCTTGACTGCTATGTGTTCTCTGATGTATCTGATCATAAAATGACTGATCCCTCCGGTGTATGTGCTGCGCTGATCAATGCCCTGTTCACTTCTTGAGATATGCGGAAGAGACAGGGAACTCGAAATAAGTATCGGGATACGGCTCGTTTCCGAGCACGAAATGCCACCATTCGCAGTCTATCGGCTCAAATCCGTTGCGCAGCATGGACCTGCGCAGCGTCATCCTGTTCTCGTACTGCTCGTCTGTAATGCCCCTGAAGTCGGGGTGCGACAGTTCGCTGAAAAAATCGAACGGCCCGCCCATGTCCACTTCCTTGCCGGTCTTCATGTCGAGGAGCGTTAGATCCACCGCGCTTCCGCGGCTGTGGCTGGATCTCTTGGCGATATATCCCTTGTTGAACAGCTCCTGCTTTTCCAGATCGGGATAGAAGTAGGGCTTCATGCGTATGTCCTGGTCCTCTATACCCCAGAGCACGAAGTGCTTTACCGCCATCGCAGGCCTGTACGCATCGAAAACTTTGAGGCGGTAGCCCTGTACCATCAGCTCGTTGCTCACCGATTTGAGCGCTCTTGCGGCCTCTATCGTGATAAGAGCGCAGGGCTCCTCATAACCGTCTATTCTGTCGCCGATGAAATTGTAGGAAGAATGATATCTTATCTCCTGGATGACTGCGGGTATGTATTCCGCAAGCACGACAAAGCCCGACGGGTCCATCGTTACGGCGTTCTTGTTGTCAGCCCTCATGTTTCCTCCGTTTTGTCTCTGTCTTTTCTGATCAGCGGATAGAATGACAGGAATATCAGCAGCGTAGCCGCTACTATCAGGATCGCGAAATACAGAGCCCACTGCCAGAGCTCGGTGACCTTTATTCCCAGCGGGTTGTTGAATGTGAAGAAGAAGTTCGTCCAGAAGTCCACGCTCCTGAGCTCGCCGTCCACGTATGTGGGCGAGGCCAGCAAAGAGTTCACATACAGCGAGACGAATCCCAGCAGATAAACGAACAGCAGCGTGTCCTTGAGGTGTTTCCATCTCCAGGTGATCTCGCCGGAGATCGCTATGATGATCCCCAGCGCGATGAGCATGGAGTGGAATATGAAGAACTGGTATGAAAGAGGACTCACGAAAGCCCTCTCCACGGGAACACTGGTGGTGAATATCGAAGGCATAGCCAGAGCTGCAAGCGCTCCCAGCATGCCTGTGGAATACATGAATCCAAGCACCTTCTCCCGCTTTCTGTCGTCTTCCGTGGTGCTCACGAAGAAGATCAGGATTATCTGCAGTGAACAGAAATGCAGCGGCAGATGGTTGAGCGGGATGTACGGTCCGTACAGCGCTCCGTTCGCGGAGGGCACCATCTCAATGACGCTTGCCACCTTGACGACCTCCGACAGTATCGAGATGATCATCGCGGTCTTCAGCACCTTCTTAAGAGGAGGTCTTTTTTTGCGGAACGCAGCAACAGTGACTGTGACCATGACCGCGCATATGAGGAGCCAAAGAAGATGACGCCATGTAAACATTGCCGGTATTCTCCTTATCAAACAAATAACTACTTACCTGCGGACCTTCCCGATCTTCCAACTCCGCGGAACCATATCCATGAGCAGCGCATATTGAGCTTCGAGAGCCCGAGCGCGATCAGGTAGCCTACGAGATATATTCCCATAAGGCATACAGCCGGATACAAAACTGAGTGATGCTCGAAATCCAGGAAGGAATACGGAGCAAGCTCGGACGGTAACGTTCCCGACCCGAACAGCACCAGCATGATGACAGCATATGTCGTGATGCACCATGTGCCGAAGAAAGGTTCCAGCGGTTTCAGCCTGCCTATCGGCGCTTCATTGTATATGAAGCTCAGGACCGTCAGCGGAGGGATCACCAGGTGCGTCATTATCCCTACGAAGGTCCTTATATCCGGAACATCCGGGACGAAAGGCGTAAGGCCGAACAGCACGACCGCCAGCACGATGCTCTCCGTGAGCGCTGACGACAGTCTGAGAAAATATACCGTCCTGTTCGTGACCTCCGTGCGTTTAGCCGCCTCCATGATACAGACTATGAATGTGAAAAGGGATACGACGGTGGTGAACAGAGTGCTGCAGAACGTCATGTATCTAAGTCTCTCAGCCATGGTATGGCGATCCACTATCGTGGTATACAGAAACACGCACAGGCCGCTCACGGCGATCAGCAGATTGTAAACTGCATTGACGCTCTTCTTGATCCTGTACCTTCTGTCGAATTCTGTTGTTATCCTGTCGAGATCGAACTTTTTTGCAGTTCTCTCCTGGTCTGAACTTATCATCCTATTCCGATCACCTTTGCCGGATCCGGTATTGTACGGTGTATGGATCAGACATTCTTCCTGAGCGTCAGGATGTTCTTGCCGTCCTTATACTCATAGGACATGTCGTCCATCAGTTTCTTTGTCAGGAATATCCCCAGCCCGCCGATCTGCCTGTCTTCCGCAGAGAGCGTCACATCGGGATCGTCCTTGGCCAGCGGGTCATACGGCACTCCGCTGTCGCTCATCGTGACAGTCACGGATGAGGGCCCGTCTGCCACCTCCACCCTGAGCTTTGCCTTTCCGACCTCAGGAGAATAGGCATAACTTGCTACGTTTACGAATATCTCCTCAACAGCAAGGCCGACCTGCATCGTGGTCTTCGCCGGGAAGCCTGCCCTTTCCAGTTTCTCCTCCACGAAGGCCTGTACCTCCGGAAGATTGTCGTTTACGGCATCTATCTCAAGTTCATTTTTGTCGAACACCAGCGTATCCACCTTGTC
The DNA here is from genome assembly GCA_017548825.1 of Oscillospiraceae bacterium. Lineage (GTDB taxonomy): Bacteria > Bacillota > Clostridia > Oscillospirales > Ruminococcaceae > RUG11783. The sequence goes on along the minus strand of JAFYZG010000035.1, from coordinate 5,772 downwards.
GAGCAGCTGAAGCAGCTCGCTCTTCCAGAGATCTATCTCCGCCCTGCCGGCTTCGGTCTCCAGTCCCTTTCGCCTGATAGAGCGGCGGATCATTCTGGTATAACCGATAACGCGCGCCTTGTCCTCTACCTCATGCAGTTTCGTTTCGGAGCTTGTTTCGAGGTATGCGGCCAGGACCTTATGCCAGAATCTCGTGGCGGTATCACGGTCGAACCCCTGGAACTGCATGATCGTCTCGGGATCGTATTCCGAGTACCCCTGGAACGCATTGTATACGGAAGCCAGCTCGATGATAGGATGTCCGACAGCCAGCGTATCCATGTCTATCAGCAGCACCTCGTCGCCCTGAAGGACCACGTTCTTGGTGTGATAGTCTCCGTGTATCATATGGTCGTCGTGCGGAATAGCCTCTATCAGCGACATGAGCTTTTCGCCATACTCCTGAGGCAGATAATCCTGCATGAATCTCCCCCAGGAGATCACAGTCTCCCTGAAATCGGGAAGCTTGCCTTCCGGCACCAGAGTTCCGTGAATGCGGTTGAGCATCTTGACGAACTCTTCGACGACCCAGTCCATGCGCTCCGGTTCCTTCGCGAGGATCTTTGAGAAAGACGTCGCCTTCAGCAGCTCGAACATGGATCCGTAGCTGTCCCCGACTTTTACGACGTCATATGATATCGCCGTGGGTATACCAAGGATCAGGGCAAGCCGTGCTACCTCCCTTTCATGCTGGATATCGGCGAGCGCATCGGAGTTGAAATACACCTTGACGACATCGTCGTCATCCAGTCTGTAAACGACTCCGTTTGCACCGCGGCCTATCTCCTCGCATCCTTCCACCGATACCACGCGGTATGCCTTCTCGACATCCATCATCTCGGTGAATCCGGTCATGTCAAGCACTTCATACACGGCAGAGTTGACACCGGTGATCCTCAGTTCGGGATTTGACTGCTTGACTCTGAGTATCACTCTTAGTCCGGCGCTTGAGATGTAATCCAGTTCAGACGCGTCAAGGACGACAGGCACTCTGCCTCTGTCCTTTAGAAGCTCCGCTATCTCTGCCTCGACCTTTGGCGCGTTATTGGAGTCTATCCTTCCCGTCATTTTGTAAACGACGGCTTCTTTTCCGTTGATTTCAGGCATTTTCAGATCCTTCTCTTTCTGAATGTACGTACCGGGTCACCTGACCCCGTACATGTGTCCGAGAATAAGTCTCTCCGCGGTCTCTTTCCCGAACAGTTTCGTGACCTGGTTGACTGCAGGTCCGCCCTTCTCCACCAGCGTCTCCGCGAACTCCCTGACCTTTTCTTTTTTGGCCCCGGGATCACAGGCCGCTGCGCTCTCAAGCTGTTCCATAAAAGCTCCGGCGTACTTCTCAGCCGCCGAGGAGAACCTCTGCGTCATCTTTTTGCCGGTCTTGCGGTAAGAACAAGGGTAAAGTATCCCGTCATACCATGCTGCAGAAGATACATAATCCGCTATATCACTGTCAGCGTCTTTGATCCTCATGAATTCATCCAGTTTCTCCTGCGGATACGGAGATATCTGGGTATCATAAAACTCATTCAGCTGGGTCTCCCTGCCAAACGCGCTCACCCAGTCGAAATTGACCAGCGGTATATCCTTCTCGAATGCCGAGAGGACCACAGTCTCCATCTTCATGAGCCCCAGCATCGCCTTCATATCAAGGATACAGAGATGTCCGACACCTTCAACTGTATATGACCTTGTGTCAAATACCATCCCGCTTCTGGAGAGTCTTGCGTCGCTCCCGATATCTTCCGGCACCACTTTATACTTCTTTTCAAGCAGACCTTTCACGATATCGCCGAGTTCTCTTCTGTTTCCCATCTGTTATTCTCTTCTCTTCAGTTTTCTATCGTCAGTATCTCGTCGAAACCGGTCATCTCGAAGGTGTCCATGATCTCCTGCCTGACGTGTTTCACAGTCATCGTCCCGAGATCGTTCATCTTTTTCTGCGCGGCGAGAAGCACTCTCATCCCGGCAGAAGACACATACTCAAGCTCCTCAAAATCCAGGACAAGGTCGGTGAGCCCGTCGATGATCCCCGTGAGTTCGCTCTCCAGTTCCGGAGAAGTAAGGGTATCCAGCCTTCCGGTAAGTCTGAAGCAGGCCTTGTCATTGTCGATCTTCTTTTCGATATTCAGCATTTCTGTCGCTCCTTTTTCTGTAAAAAGCAGTTAATAATCTATTATATAACACAACTGTCATGTTTTAGAACAAATCCCGGCACGCCAGCTGCCGGAAAAGCACAAGGAACCATGATCACTGCTCCATGACCATGGTTCCTTTTTTCATTGTGTCTGTTACATACATCAGCAGGATGCTCAGTCACCTATCTTGACCGAGGCCGACTGGGTAGGAAGGTACGGGATCAGATTCTGAGCGAAAGCGTACAGAGGCATGGTCTGCAGCGTTACTCTTCCCGGACCGGTAACGACAGTGTTGACGATCCCTTCTCCTCCGAGGAACATGTTCTTTACTCCCTTTACCGTCTGGATATCTACAGAGCAGGTCTCGTCCATCATCGCAAGGTTGCCTGTGTCTACGATGATCTGCTGACCTGCGCCGAGATCATACTCTACGGTAGAACCGTCGAACTCAAGGAATACGGTTCCTGTTCCTGAAACCTTCTGCATGATGAAGCCTTCTCCTCCGAAGAGTCCTACTCCGAACTTCTTCTGGAAGAACACGGACAGTTCGATCCCCTGCGTTCCTGCGAGGAATGCTGTTTTCTGACAGATGATGGGCTTGTCCGGTGTCACTTCCACCATGCGGATGGAACCAGGGAAGCTGTTCGCGAACGCGATGAGTCCCTCACCGCCTCTCGCGGTATAAACGTTCTGGAACAGTCTCTCTCCCGAGAACAGCCTGCCGAGGACTTTCCCAAGTCCTCCGCCGACAGTCTCCATCTGCATGTTGGGGGACATCCATACCATAGATCCGCTCTCGGTTATCATGGATTCGCCGTCTTCCAGATGGCAGATGACTACGGGCATGGGCTCGCCTGTGATATTGTATCTCATTTCGATCCTCCTGAATCATTATTAACATATATAGTTTCTGATCCGCAACCGGATCACCCGGTTATTATACAACAGTTAACTGCCGTTTTCATTGTCTGCTTCGGACCGCTGCATAGAAAAGGGAGCTTCGGAAAAGCTCCCTTTCGTCATATCGCTTTCTTTTCAGTCTCTGAACAGCAGCTGGGCGAAATCGTGGAACAGGATCCTCAGCACTGCCCAGTCATGGGGATATCCTTCTACCATCTTCCTTACAACGTTCGGATAGGATGAGAATCCGTGCTCATCGCAAACCACATCGTCGGTCAGGAACGCCTCGACATGTGAGTCTTTTGAACCAATGCCTCTGTAGAACAGTTTGACGTCCTTAAGGAAGTTCTCCTTGTCTTCCATCACCTTGAGATGAGTGTTGATCTCAAAGGATTTCTCAAGATCCATCCCGGGACCGACTCTCCTCATGAAGCCGCTCAGCAGGCCAATATAGGCGAACACATCGGTGTGCTCAAGACCGATCACGCAGGACTGCATGGATCCCATGGAGAATCCCGCTATGCCGCGGTGCCACTTGTCGGCTATAACGCGGTATTTCCTCTCGATCATGGGTCTGCAGCTGTCGATGATGGAGCTTGCCAGCGCGCCGCCGGCATTCCTCATGTTCTCGTTCTTCCCCCTCTGCATCCCGTCGTTCATGACAACGATGAAGGGAACCACCTTGCCCTCGGCGATGAGGTTGTCCATTATGTGGTTGACTTTGCCGTTGAATATCCACGACGTCTCGTTCTCTCCCGCTCCGTGCTGCAGATAGAGCACCGGGAACTCCCCGCCTTCATAGTAGTTCGGAGGCAGATAGATGAAGCATCTCTGGAACGACTCAAACGCCTCGGACCAGTAATACTCGATCGCTACGGTGCCGTGGGGCACATCGTTCATCAGAACGAAGGGCGCCGCGGGATCCGGAATCTCGACATAGTTGATGGCTTTCCCGTGGCTGTAGTACTGGGAGCAGTACGGGCTCACCGCCTCTGCTCCGTCGATGAGGAAGAAGAAAGCCTTGGGTCCTACGAACAGCAGATCATACTTGAGCGTCGCTCTCCATACTCCGTCCTCCCCCTTCTCCATGGGCATCGGCTCTTCCGGCTTCAGCCCAAAGGATACCTCCACCTTCCCGGCGTTTGGCGCATAGAATCCGAACTCTACGTCACCGTTCTCCAGGACCGTCGTCCCGGTGCCGAGCGGTTTGAAATCAACCATAGATGCGCCGGGCTGCATCTGAGGCGTCTGAGGCGCAAACGCCGTGCAGCGGTCATCGAACGCGCGGTTGTCCAAAAAGTCAAACTTTTCCATCTGGGTCTTCCTTTCTGTTATTTGATCATCCGGTCGCTCCGGTCTTTTTCTTTATCATATCAGATTCGCTCCCTGACTGCTTTGATGAACGTCTCCGTATCCATGGCGGTGACACCGCCGGTGTCCTCCATGAGCAGCGTAAGGTCCCTGGTCACGATTCCCGATTCCATCGTGTCGAAGCAGGCCTTCTCAAGCCTGTCCGCAAAGTCCGACAGATCCGCAAGGCCGTCCAGTTCTCCGCGCTTCCTGAGCGCTCCGGTCCATGCAAAGATGGTCGCCACAGGGTTGGAACTGGTCTTCTCGCCTTTGAGATAGCGATAGTAATGCCTCGTGACTGTGCCGTGAGCAGCTTCATACTCATAGTTGCCTTCCGGCGACACAAGCACGGAGGTCATCATGGCGATGGAGCCGAATGCGGTGGATACCATGTCGCTCATTACGTCGCCGTCATAGTTCTTGCAGGCCCAGATGAACCCGCCCTTTGACCTTATGACTCTGGCGACGGCGTCGTCGATCAGAGTATAGAAGAAGGTGATCCCCTTCTTTTCGAACTCAGCTTTATATTTTTCTTCGTAGAGCTTCTCAAAGATCTCCCTGAATCTGCCGTCGTATGTCTTTGAGATCGTGTCCTTGGTACTGAACCAGAGGTCCTGTCCCGTCGACAGCGCATACCTGAAACAGGACTCCGCGAAGGAGGTTATGCTGGAATCCAGGTTATGCTGTCCCTGCCATACCGCAGGTCCTTCCACTCTCTGTACCGGTATGCTCTTTTCGCTTCCGTCATCCCCCGTAAAGACGAGTTTTGCCTCGCCCGGCACCTCCGTGACCATCTCTGCCGCCTTATAGATGTCTCCGTAGGCGTGACGCGCGATGGTTATGGGAGCTTCCCAGCTCCTGACGACGGGCCTTATCCTGCTTATAAGGATAGGAGCGCGGAACACGGTCCCGTCCATTATGGATCTTATGGTGGCATTGGGCGACTTCCACATCTGCTTCAGCTGTGGATACTCCTCCATCCTCTGCCTGTTCGGTGTGATGGTGGCGCATTTGACGGCTACGCCGTACTTCCTGTTGGCGTTCGCCGCATCCACCGTTACCTGATCATCGGTGTCGTTCCTGCTGAGCAGGCCAAGATCATAGTATTCGGTCTTAAGATCCACGAAGGGCAGTATCAGTTCGTCCTTTATCATCTGCCACATCACTCTGGTCATCTCGTCTCCGTCCATCTCGACGAGAGGTGTGGTCATCTTTATCCTTTCCATATCAGCCCTCCTTCAGTTTTTCGGCATAGTAGTTGATCAGACAGCCGTCGGCCAGTATCTTCCTCTCCTCCGGCGTCAGCCCCCTGCAGTACAGTTTTATCTTCTTTTCGGAGTCCCCG
>JAFYZG010000034.1 GCA_017548825.1 Oscillospiraceae bacterium | reverse complement strand
GCGCGCTGTCCAGACTCTCGTTCTCCTTGACTCTGACTTCCGACACTTTTATCCCTCCCTTGCCTAGGAATTTCGTACCTTGACATTATAAACGCGTATCCTGTGACTGTCAAGAAGGTTCAACTGCCGCACGATTCTGCGGTCGCTCTCAGCCTTTTTCCAGTCCCAGGGCTTTTGCAGCTTCCATGATCGGAATAGAGAGCAGCGCCAGTCCCGCGCCGTACAGATAACAGCTCCGCGGCAGCACATCCAGTTCGAACAGTGTTCTCAGAGGAGTGAACAGCACGAGCGCCGTCAATCCAATGGAGAGGAATGCCGACAGATCCAGCATCCTGTTTGCGAATGGATCGCCGTGGAACAGCGAGTGATGGCTCCTCATGTTGAAGCTCTGCACTATCTCAGCTACCGCCATCGTCATGAAGCACAGCGTCTGTCCTCCGGATATCTCCCCGGTGGCTCTTTTGCCGAGCCAGAAAGCGAACAGGGAGACTGCGCCGAAATAGATGCCCTGCAGTATCACCTTGAGCCCGAAACCGCCCGAGAATATACCTTCCGTGCGTTTCTTGGGGCTCTTCTCCATTACATCTTCGTCCACCGGTTCCATTCCCAGGGAAATGGCCGGCAGACTGTCTGTCAGAAGGTTCAGCCAGAGAAGCTGCATCGAGAGCAGCGGAGCTTCTCTCCAGAAGAGCATCGCGAAGAACACCACCAGTATCTCTCCGATGTTCGTACCAATGAGATATCCGACTACCTTGCGGATATTGTCGAAGATACCGCGTCCCTGCCTGACCGCCTCAACTATAGTGGCAAAGTTGTCATCGGTGAGGGTCATATCCGCGACTCCCTTGGCCACATCGGTGCCGGTGATGCCCATAGCGCATCCGATATCCGCCGCTTTGAGGGCCGGCGCGTCATTGACTCCGTCGCCGGTCATCGCGGCGACCTCTCCGAGTTTCTGCCAGGTCTTGACGATCCTTATCTTGTTCTCCGGCGTGACTCTGGCGTATACGGCGATGTGTCTCGCCCGGTTCAGGAGCTCGTCATCGCTCATGGCGTCCACCTCCACGCCGGTCACCGCTTCGTCAGTGTCTGTCAGGATCCCGAGTTCCCTGGCGATCGCCGACGCAGTGATGACATGGTCTCCCGTGATCATAACCGGCTTTATGCCCGCCTGTCTGCAGAGACTGACCGCATCCTTTACCTCAGGTCTCGGCGGGTCTATCATTCCGACCAGTCCGAGAAGAGTGAGATCTCTTTCCACTTCTTCCGGTTTCGGATCGTCCGGTACGGAATCCAGTTTTCTGTATGCAACGGTGATGACCCTAAGTGCGTCCTCGCCCATCGCCCTGTTCACTGCCGAGGCCTTTTCAAGGTCTCCGGAAATGCATCTCTGCGCGATCATGTCGAACGCGCCTTTTACTATCGCTACCGGTTCTCCTCCGATCATATTGACCGTAGTCATCATCTTTCTGTCGGAATCGAACGGGAGCTCTGCGACCCTGGGATAGTCGCGGTTTATCTGTTCTCTCGGCATTCCGTTCCTGTGCGCGGCGAGGACGATGCACGTCTCTGTCGGATCGCCGATGTGTTTTTCTCCGTCTTCCAGGAACACCACCGAACCGTCACAGCACAGTGCGCCGTACAGCAGCAGTTTCTTTATCTCTTCGGTGTTGTCGGCGGTTATCGTCTCCGGTTCCTCTCTGCCGTCCACCCAAGCCCTTGTAAGCGTCATCCTGTTCTGGGTGAGAGTACCTGTCTTATCCGAGCAGATTACGGAAGCGCTGCCCAGTGTCTCGACTGCCGGCAGGCTCCTTATGATGGCGTTGTGCTCCACCATCCGCTGCACTCCGATGGACAGTACTATCGTCACTATCGCCGGAAGACCTTCGGGGATAGCCGATACCGCCAGAGACACAGCCACCATGAATATGTCCAGGGGAGACATTCCGTCGATCAGCCCTACGACAAATACGACGGCGCACGCCGCGAGGCATATGTACCCGAGAATCTTTCCGAGCTGAGCCAGCTTCTGCTGCAGCGGCGTCTCCTCCTCGGTCTCCTCGTTCAGCAGCGACGCGATCTTTCCCATCTCGGTATCCATTCCGGTCGCGGTGACCACGGCCATTCCGGTCCCGTAGCTTACGGAACAGCCGCTGTATACCATGTCTATCCTGTCTCCGAGAGGAGCATTCTCCCTTATCTCTGCCGCGGGATCCTTCTCAACGGGAAGCGATTCTCCGGTCAGCGCGGCCTCCTCCACCTTAAGGTTGGAGGCGCGTATGAGCCTTGCGTCGGCGGGCACGAAGTCGCCGGCTTCCAGCCTTATGATGTCTCCGGGCACCAGTTCTTTGGTGTCCACCATCCTTTCCTCACCGTCCCTGAGGACTCTCGCATGAGGAGAAGACATCTTCTTGAGCGCATCCAGAGCCTTCTCCGCCTTGCTCTCCTGGAACACCCCTATGCAGGCGTTGATTATGACTATGACCAGGATAAGTATCGGTTCGAAGAAGCTCTCGTCATCACTGATCAGCGATACCGTGAATGATATCGCAGCCGATATGAGAAGGATGATTATCAGGATATCCGCAAACTGCGAGATGAATCTCTGCAGAAGAGTCTTGGGAGGCTTCTCCGCCAGAGCGTTCTCTCCGTACCTCTCTTTTCTGCCTGCGACCTCCTCTGAACTGAGGCCGGCCGCCACATCCGAACCGAGTTCTTCCAGTACTCTGTCGGCAGGCAGTGTGTAGTATTCCATTTCTGTTTCCTCCAGAAAAAAAAGACTTATGCCGCAAAGAACGAATGCAGCAAAAGTCTTGCTATCTATTCCGGCCCGGACGTTTTTCGTCGTGATGACGGGTATCGGAACCACCACAGGGTGTTAAGCTACTCCCTTTTACGAATTCAGCCTAGCACATACAACGTTTCCCGTCAACCGGTTTCCGCGACAGAAAACGGCGTCTTGTCCCGCATGATGCAGGAAAGACGCCGCGCTGATGTGTTATCTGTCGATCAGAATACTATTTGACCACTATGTTGACCAGTTTGTTCTTAACGACTATCTCCTTCACGACCGTCTTGCCGTCGATCGCCTGCGCCACCTTGTCATCCGCCTTTGCTGCGGCGAGCACGGTGTCGTTGTCGGAATCGAACGGAACGGTGATCCTTCCGCGGAGCTTGCCGTTGATCTGGACCGGCATCTCGATCTCGTTGTCGATGCACTTGGCCTCGTCATATTCCGGCCACTTCTGCTGGGAGATCTGTCCTCCGAACCCGCATCTCTCGAATGCTTCCTCAGTCATGTGCGGAACGAACGGATTGCAGAGTATCAGCAATGTCCTGTATTCGGCTCTGTTGATGGTCCCTTTCTTTCCTATATCGTTCACCAGAGACATAAGAGCGGCGATGGCTGTGTTCGCCTTCAGCGACTCGATGTCGGAACCGACCTTTTTGATGGTGCGGTGGAAAGCGGATTCGAATTCGGGAGAATACCCTTCGCCTTCTGTCAGGACATCCTGCAGCTGCCACACCTTCTCTATGAAGCGTCTGCAACCCTTGATGCTGCTGGTCGACCAGGGGG
>JAFYZG010000005.1 GCA_017548825.1 Oscillospiraceae bacterium | reverse complement strand
TTCCACTCCAGCGACCTCTGGTTTGAGTTCGAAACACTGATGAAGTGCTGGCGCCCGTTTACTGCCAAGCACTATGATCTGGCCAGGAAGATGTGTAACTACTGGACCAACTTCGCGAAGACCGGCGATCCGAACGGCAACGATGCCGACGGAACGCCGATGCCTGAGTGGAAGCCCTATGATGCAGCTCGTCCGTGCAATATCGGATTCTTCGATACGGTGGAATTCAACCCCGATTCTTATGATGAAAGAGCGAAATTCCTCGTGGATCTCAACGTGAAGGCGGCTGCTGAATAACCAAATGATCTGCAGAGCGCCTTTCCGGTCCACGGAGAGGCGTCTGCGGTTTAAAAAGAAAAATACAAAACTGACTATATGGAGGTCATTTCATGCTCAGAGTTACTAAGACAGAGAACGGCATGGTAAAGGGATTCCCCGGAACCGACGCAAGGATCACTGTATTCAAGGGCATCCCCTATGCAGACGATCCCTGCGGCGAGAACCGCTGGAGAGCTCCCCAGCCTGCCAAGAACTGGGAAGGCGTGCGTGAGTGCTATCAGTTCGGACCCATCACCATGCAGGCAGTTCCCGGAAAAGATCCGGAAGCCTTCTACTCCAAGGAGTGGAACGTGGACCCCGAGATCCCCATGGGTGAGGCCGGAAGCCTTCAGGTGAACATCTGGACTCCTGCAAAGACTGCCGACGAGAAGCTCCCCGTAATGGTATGGATTTTCGGCGGCGGCCTTCAGGAAGGAAACTGCACCGAGATGGAGTTTGACGGAGAGCGCATCGCTCACCGCGGCTGCGTCCTGGTGACCGTAGCCTACAGGCTCAATGTGTTCGGATTCCTCGCGCATCCCGAGCTGACAGCGGAAGATCCCGAGCATCCCTGCAACTTCGGTTTCCTCGATCAGAAAGCGGCTATCGAATGGGTAAACCGCAACATCGCCAACTTCGGCGGCGACCCGGAGAACATCACGATCTTCGGACAGTCCTCAGGCGGTGTGAGCGTATTTACACAGATGAGCTCCGAGACCACTGACGGTCTGTTCCAGAAGGCGATCATCATGTCCTCCGCAGGCGGAAGCCTAGTATCCGTATATCCCAAGAGCACTTTCCGCCACAATCAGAACCTGGCGGAAGCAGAGAAGAAGGGAGAGATGTTCTTCAAGGACTTCCTCGGAGTAAACACGCTGGCGGAAGCCAGAGCGCTCCCCGCGGAGTTCGTCAGAGACAAGGAACTTGAGTACAGGGCCAAAGTCGGATTTGGCGGAACATTCAACTCAGTAGTTGACGACAAGTTCCTCACACAGGAGATCGAAGGCTATCTGATGAAGGATCAGCTCCACAGAGTGCCAATCCTGCTCGGATGGACCGGCGATGAGTTCATCTTCGGACCCAGAGGCGACGACGACGAGGCGTTCGACAAGTTCGCAGCTACATTCGGCGACAAGGAAGCCGAATACAGAGCCCTCGTGGAGAAGGAAGTCGCAGCGGGCAAGGACCGCAGGACAGCCGGAAGCGCCAACCTCAACGAGACAGCCGCAAGGATAGTCGGCGACGTCTTCAACGAGCAGGGCAGATCCATCAGACTGTACTGCTTCGACCCGGAGATCCCCGGCGACGACGCAGGCTCATTCCACAGTTCTGACCTGTGGTTCTGCTTTGAGACACTGATGAAGTGCTGGAGGCCCTTCGACGGCCATCACTTCGATCTGGCAAGGAAGATGTGCAACTACTGGACCAACTTCGCAAAGACCGGTGACCCGAACGGCAACGATGCCGACGGCACACCGATGCCCGAGTGGAAAGCATATACTCCCGACAACCGCAGATGCATCCAGTTCTTCGATACAGTCCAGATGCAGCCGGAAGAGACTCCCGCCTGCACCGACTTCATCGTGAAGATCAACCTGGAAGCCTACAAGAAGAACAATCTCTGATCTTCGATCAGCGTGAAAAAGGAGCATTAATATGCTTAGAAGTACAAAGATACTAAACGGACTCGTTGAGGGTTATCCGGGAAGCGACGCCCGCATCACGGTCTATAAGGGCATACCTTATGCCGCGGACACGTCCGGAAAGAACCGCTGGCGCGCGCCTCAGCCTGTAGAGAACTGGGAAGGCGTACGACGCTGCTATGAATTCGGGCCGATCACCATGCAGGCGATCCCCGGCAAGGATCCCAACGCGTTCTATGCAAAAGAGTGGCATGTGGATCCCGAAGTGCCCATGGGCGAGGACGGACTGAGACTGAACATCTGGACTCCCGCAAAGAGCACAGATGAGAAGCTTCCCGTATTCGTATGGTTCTTCGGAGGAGCCTACAAGGAAGGTTACGCGCATGAGATGGAATTCGACGGAGAGCGCATCGCCCACAGGGGCGTCATCTTCGTCATCGTCGCATACCGCGTGAACGTCTTCGGATTCCTCTGCCATCCGGAACTCACAGCGGAAGACCCCGAACAGCCCGCAAACTTCGGCCTGCTGGACCAGAGAGCCGGTCTTGAGTGGGTAAAGAACAACATCGCCTTCTTCGGCGGCGATCCCGACAATGTCACTATCGGCGGACAGTCCG
>JAFYZG010000033.1 GCA_017548825.1 Oscillospiraceae bacterium | reverse complement strand
TCCCGCCATGACCTGTACCATCTGGCGCTCATTCTTGAGCTGTGCCTCTGTCCAGTCGGTGTCCAGGAACCAGCCGTCCGTGAAATGGGTGAACGGGAATCTCGGCGAATCGGGCTGTCTCATGAACTCCAGCGCCTTCTTCATGAGCTCCTCTGCCGGGATCTCGCGCATCTGCGCGAAGTTCTCGCAGCCCAGGAACTTCTGGAACTTGACGCCGATCTCCTCCTGCTGTTCGCGGGTGTTGTTCGGTCTGCTCTTTCCTTCTCTTATGCCGCCGCCGGACATCACTATGCATCTGTTGAACAGTCCCACTGATCTCTTGGAGACGAGATGCGCGAGGATGCTTCCCGCGCCTGCGGACTGTCCGAATACCGTCACGTTGTCCGGATCTCCGCCGAACGCCGCGATATTCCTCTTGACCCACTGGAAGGCCGCTCTCTGATCCAGGAACCCGAAGTTTCCGTTGGGACCGTCGGGATCCTCTGCCGTCAACTCGGGATGAGCCAGCCATGCGAACACGTTGAGCCTGTAGGCGATGGATACCAGGATGACTCCTCTTCTGGCGATGCGCTCGCCGTCGAACTCCATCTCTGCGGTGTAGCCGTTGTTGAACGCGCCGCCGTAGATCCAGATCATGACGGGAAGCTTCTCATCGACGGATTTCGCGGGAGTCCATACGTTCAGGTAAAGGCTGTCCTCGCTGATGGGGATCTGGGGATCCACGTGCCATTCCTTGGTATATATATCGTCGGGGTTGAGGCCCGGGGTCTCCTGCATGGAGATAGGCGCGAACCTGGAGCAGTCCCTCACGCCTTCCCAGTCTGCCGCGGGCTGAGGCGCCCTCCAGCGGAGCGGTCCCACGGGAGGAGCCGCATAGGGTATGCCTTTAAAGGCAGTGATCCTGGGATCTGCTGCGGGTATTCCCAGCAGTTTTCCGTTCTCTACTGTTACTTCTCTGAGCATTGTATTCTCTCCTTACAAATGGTTTCAGCCGGCCATCCGGAAAGATGACCGGCTGCTGTTTTCAATTATCAGTCTTCCGGATAGAGTCCCTTGGGGATGCGTGTTGTCATCCACTTCTTGATCTCATCGTCCGGATGTCCGATGGCGACGATGAATCCGCCGAGCTCCTGTGTTCCGGCGTTGCGGACGCTGTGTCTCCAGATGTTGAGACCGCAGTCATATACCAGGAACTCATAGAGGTCCTTGTAGAAGATGTCCAGCTCGGTCCAGGTCATTCCGCCCAGTCCGTTGAGGCTCAGCACGATGTCCTCGCCGGAAGCTACGGGCATGTCGTCCAGAAGGATCTTGGCGATCATCTGGGCAAGCTCGCGGCTGCGGGGCAGCTTGATGCGGTTGCCGCTGGACTCGCCGTGCATTCCGATGCCCATCTCGATCTCATCTTCCGGCATGTCGCCCATGATGAGAAGACCGGATGTGGGGTGAATGGCGGGCCTGATGCCTACTCCGAAGGATCTCTGGCGTGAGTTGCACTTGTCGGCCATGCGGAGGATCTCCTGGATGCTCTCGCCGCACTCAGCCATGATGCCGGTGCAGTTGAGGCCGCCGCCCATGGAACGGCGCTCGGTCTCCCTCTCCTTGGGGGCGGAGCCGACGTCGTTGTATCCGCTGTACTGATAGATCTCGGTCATGCCGTGAGCTTCGCAGAGCTGCTTGCAGAGCTTTGCGTTGAGCACGTCGCCCGCGTGATGGGGGACGTTCATGAAGATCGGGCTTCCGTCATAGATCTCCTGGATGCCGCGGAAGAGCTGCATTCCGGAGGGCGCCGCGAAGATATCGCCGCGCACCGAGCAGTCGGATCCGCCGGGTCTGCACATGACTCCGGGAGGGCCCTCATGTCCCGCTCCGCCGCCGCCGGCGATCTTTACCAGTCCCTTTGGCTTCTTGTACTTGTCAGATCTGACAGTGATCCTTGTGCCGGGGATGACTCTGCTGTACTTATCAGCATCCGGCTGCGCCATCAGTCTGGCGCCTGCCATGGACTCATCAACGATGGTGTCGATATCGTTGTACAGTTTCTTGATAAACAAAGATACTCACTCCTTTCACTTCGGCTATAATGTCTAAAATCATTTTACATCATCAAAGAGAAATAAGAAATAACAACCCGCTGAAATATGCAGAAACGGAGCAGCCATATCAGCTTCTCCGGATCTGTTACATGTGTTTTCAGCGTATCTTCCTGCACTCGAGATAGTATCTCTTCTCCCTCGCTTCTCCCATTGAGAAGGTCTTCCGGGGAAGATGGCCGCCGGCTCTGATACCCGGGAAAAGTTCCAGCTTATCGAATATCTTCAGCAGGATTCCGGCAGTCTGCTCATCGTCACACAGAGCCCTCAGGTCGTCGTCTCCGTGGATGTAGTCCATGACTATGTCTCCTCTTTCCGCAGCGAACCGGTCCAGATAATCCTGCAGCACCGCGACAGGCAGCCTGCCCCCGCTTCTTTCTATGGAAAAAGGCTGCTCGGATCCCTGCGACACGAACACGAGGTCGTCTCCCTCTCCGAGTTCCATCCCCCGCTTTGAGAGATAATCCCTGAATCCAGCCAGCAGCCCGTCTGCGGCACAGCCCCTGACGAGGCGGTGCACCGGTCTGAACACCAGCGCGTCGGAATGAAGGTTTATCAGTTCCACGAGAACGTATCTTGCGGGATCGCTGTCAAGCTCCGTCGGATCGATCTGCTGTTTTCTCTCCTCCCAGTACATCTTGGCCGTGGCGAGCGAATGGTTGCCGTCGCCGGCGGCATACAGGAATCCGTCCGACTTCTCAAGAAGGGCGTAGAGAGCGTCGGATATCCTCTGTTTCTCTGCTTCAGACGTCACAGCCCAACCTCTCAGATGTCCTCCGTCCTCCATCAGGTCGGTATCGTAGAGAAGACTGTTGTCACGGCAGTCGAATACCGGTTCAATGACCGTCCTGTACGGGTCATCTATGAGCACCATGACATGGGGCATCTCAACAGGCGCTTTTCTTCTGATCTTCACCCGGGCAGGCAGTCTCTCGGTAACGGTGTCTTCGGTGGCTCTGACCATGTGATCTCCGTCCCTGAAGTCATAGCATTCAAGGTCCAGCGCGCAGATCAGGCCAAGTCTCTTTCCGGACTGAGTGGTCCTCTCCACCGCCACGAACCCGTCCTCTACGCGCTTTACGAGTATCTTCTCATCCAGATATCTCTGCATCAGCATGCATATCTCATCGCTGTTGTCACCGCGGTCCAGAAACACCTCCGGCTGCATTATCTTGAGGGCGGACGGAGCGTCTCCCACTGTCTCTATGACTCTGTTCCAGTAATCGGGCTGCGAAGTGAACTGATCGCAGGCGATCACTGCCCACCTATAGATATCGGTGTCCTCCGACGGCAGGTATATGTCGCAGGAACTCATTCCGGGATAGGTTATATTACTCATCTATATCGACCTCTTTATGAGATAGTATCAGTCAGTTGATCTCAGCATGTACATCAGACCTGTGTAGCGGAACATCTTCCTGTCGTTGTTTACCATCAGCGAGATCAGATCCTCGTTTCCCGCTATGATGAGCAGGCTCCTGGCTCTGGTGACC
>JAFYZG010000032.1 GCA_017548825.1 Oscillospiraceae bacterium | reverse complement strand
GATGGACCTCGCGCCTCTATCTTGCCTTTGATGTTATTATCTGCCGGGCACTATGTCAATAAGCAGGTATAATATTCTACTCATATGTATATTATCCGCAATCATATGCTCTGATTTTTGTATCTATCCACGAAAAACCGGTGGTCCGTTCCCGGGCCGCCGGCATATCATTCTATTCTTAAGATCATGTTGTGTGGCTGTTGAACCAGTCGGTGATCTCCCTGAGTCTCCTGACTCTGTGATCGGGCATTCCGCTGCGGGACAGCTCGTGGTTCTCGCCGTGGAACACCGCCATCCTGGTCTCCACTCCGCGCGTCTTGAGGGCGGAGAAGAACTGGATACCCTGCTCGAAGGGGCACCTGTAGTCCTGATCGGAATGGATGAACAGTGTGGGGGTCTTGACGTCATCGGCGTATTTCAGCGGTGAATGCCACCAGAGCTTCTCCAGATCGGACTTGTGGTACAGGTCCGCGCACTGCTGGTCTCTGGTGAACATCGGTCCGATATCGGATACGCCTTCGAACGAGATCCAGTTGCTGATGCTTCTCTGTGTGGCTGCGCAGCAGTATCTGTCGGTGTGTCCGACGATCCAGTTCGTCATGTACCCGCCGTAGCTTCCTCCGGTCACGCAGACCTTCTCAGGGTCGATCTGAGGATACTTCTTCAGCACCTCGTCGGTGAAATCCATGATGTTGTTGTATTCCACCGTGCCGTATTTGCCTCTGATATCGGCGAACTCGTTGCCCCTGCCGTCCGAGCCGATCGGATTGCAGAAGAACACGAAGTAGCCGAGTCCGGCCCAGTACTGCATCTCATGGAAGAATATCTCGCCGTATACCGTCTTGGGGCCGCCGTGGATATCCAGAACTGCGGGATACTTCTTGCCGGGATCGAAGCCGAAGGGCTTGAGCACCCATCCGTCGATATCCCATCCCTCGCTCATGAACGTGATCTTCTCAGGCAGCGCGACATAGGTGTCCTTGAGCGCTTCACCGTTGAAGTCGCTGACCTTCTCAGCTTCTCCTCCGTCCAGATCCGATACGTACAGTTCCTGGAGCTCTCCTGCGGTGATCCTCACCGAGATGACCTTTCCGGTCTCCTCCGAGACATCGAAATCGTCCACGGAACCCTCTATGTCTATAACGGTCTTCTTCTCTCCGTCTGCGGTGAGACAGCACAGGACCCCGGAATTTCTCCTGGTCTCGGTGAAATAGATGCCTTTGCTTCCGTTCTTTACAGAGCGCCCGTGTCCGAGCCTGCAGTCACTGCCTGTGGAGTTGCCGATGGATGTATCCGTTTTGTAGAGCAGCTCTTCCTTCCCCGTGTCGGGATCGAACCAGTACAGATCCTCATCCTGATTCATTCCGTGCTCTTTTCCGTCGTTGAGCGCAAGGACCAGCCTTCCGTTCAGAAGAGCGCTTCCGCCTACTCTGTAGACTTTGTCATCTCTCACTACGGTTACTTTCTTATCGTTCCTGCTGTAGGAGAAGACAGTGTCTGTGAGCTCGGCGAACGCCGCGCCTTTGCTGCCCCAGAAGATGATCCTGTCTTCCATGAGCTCATAGCCGCTGACGTTGTACTGCGGATCGTTGACCATCTCGACCTCCCCGGTCTTCTCGTCGAACAGGAACAGAGCGCTGCGGTTCCCATTGATGAACCCGGCGCCGTTGAACCAGAAAGGCAGTTCGTCGCAGACCTCGTAATCGGCGTCGTTCCTGATCCTCTCGTCTTCCTTCTTTCTGTCCTCTTCACTGAGTTTGTAGTAGTCGGGGCAGTCCTTGCTTATGCTGCCGCTGACGGCGTAAACGCTGTCATGCCACAGCTCCATCCTGCTGGCCCTGAATGGCAGTTCCGAGGTCTTCTCAGCCTCGCCGCCGTCCAGTTTCAGTGTATACAAGGGAGTGAAGGCCTCTCTGCCTTCCGCCCTCTTTTTATCCTCTTCCTCTCTGGAGGCGAAGATGAACAGCTCGTTGCTGTTCTTCCAGGCGAAGGATCCCTCCTTACCGCCTGCGGTGAGCCTTCTCAGCTCACCGTCTCTGTACATGTACAGATCGGAGGTGTAGCCTTTTCCGTCCTTCTGCGCCTTCTTGACTGCGAACACCGCCGTTTTCCCGTCGGGAGAATAACTCAGCCCGCTGAGGAATCTGTAATTCTTGAAATCATCGATCGCTACTGTTTTCATTCTTAATCAGGCGCGGAGACCCGTGACTTCAGTCGTGGGAGGAGCGCCTGCCTCCTTTTTCTTATGTTTCTGTAATCAAAAACTGTTGCTACATTAAAAGTAGACACAAAAAGTAGAAAAAGTATCGAAACAAAGGGTTAAGTCAAATTAGAGATTTACATCATGAATTAGAGTAAAATTCAAGCAGGAGATGATGTAAATGAGTGAAAGATTTAATCCCTTTGAAAAGGAAATGCTGATCAAGTTATTCCGAAAAACAGAAGGAATAACAAAGACAGAGTTCTGCAAGATGTATGGAATAACAGCCCAGACGCTCAGCAAGTGGATCAAGCAGTACGAGGCGTCAGGGATCGAAGGCTTGGCGGCAGGCTCGAGACTGCCGGAACTTCTACCGGAAGGAACGGATCCTACAGAAGAAGCGTACAAGCGAGAGATCCTGCGACTGACAGTAGAAAATGAACTGCTAAAAAAAAGTATAGGGATCCGAGTGAAGGAAGATGGAAAGATCCAGATGCAACATTTAGATCCGAAGAATTCCAAGTAATAGAGAAACTGTCCAACCGGTTTCCTGTGAAGTATCTGTGCGAGTATCTCGGGGTAAGCAGGTCCGGATATTACAGATATCTGGACTCAAAGAAAGAGGTATCAGAGCGCAGCAGCCAGTTCAGAAAAGCGCTCAAATATGTGGCGAGCGTACACTCTGAGCATCCGTCTCACGGATACCGATGGGTCGCAGCATATATACGGAACAGCCTGGACATATCGATCTCAGACGGGACAGTATATAAAGCGTTTCGGCATCTTGAGATTCAAGCAAAGACGAAGCACAGAAAGCGCTATAGACCACGGAAGATCCGCGATAAATACCCGAATCTGATCTTTGACCACTGGGATACCGTCGACCGTCCGCGTCAGGTGATCGTCTCAGACATGACAGCATTTCATGCCGGTGGCAGATACTACGAGCTGACGATGTATTTTGACGTCTTTACGAAGCAGATCCTGAGCTGGAAACTGTCTGATCATCGCGGCGCCAGAGAGCCATATCTTTACGGTCTGCAGGAAGTGATCGATCTGCTGGAATTTGATGGCCCGGGCAGCGGCTCAACCTACCTGCACACGGATCAGGGCTCTGTTTATGCATCCCTGGCCTACGAGGAACTGATCAAAGACAGCAACATAGTCCGCTCTATGTCCCGCCCCGGTAAGCCTACTGATAATCCGGTGAATGAATCATTAAATGGCTGGATCAAGGAAGAACTGTTTCTGGATTTCCATCTGAATGATCACAAAGACCCTGCATGGGTAAGATGGATCATAGAAGAGTACGTCGGATATTACAATTCCGAGCGACCGTGCTACTCGCTAAATTATGAAACGCCTGATAATTACTACAGGCTCTATAAAGAGGGACAATTGGAAAAACGCAATACATTTTCCACACGCTTTGATAAAGACAAATAATGACCTTGATTTTTCGTGTCTCAAAAATGAAAATGTAAAATCTCTGCTTTTTAACCCTGGTGTCCACTTTTTGGAAAATTATCGACTCGCAAAATACTTTTAGTGTCTATTTTTCTTGACTAGTGCAAAACCACTGCTGACTGAATCCTGAAAACACTTCCCATTGTCCGCGTTTAGGGACAATGTACTTGGTAGAATGTATCTGTGAGATCTTACCGAAAGGAGGTGTTTTCCTTTGCTGCAGACCCGTACTGCTAAACTTAGGATATTCCCGGATGAGGAACAGTCTGTCCTTCTCCTGGACACTATGAGGGCATATACTTCTGCCTGTAACTTCGTATCTGATCTGATCTCTTCGGATAAGGTTAAAGCAGACAGGTACAGAGTACATGATGCGGGGTACAGAGATATCCGTTTTCGTTTCTCTCTTCCATCCCAGATGGCACAGAGCGTTATCAGAACGGTATTCGCTTCTATGAAGTCTCTTGAATCGAATATGAGCTCTCAT
>JAFYZG010000031.1 GCA_017548825.1 Oscillospiraceae bacterium | reverse complement strand
GCTTGGGAAGCTGACGTTCTGCCATTGAACTACACCCGCACATCGACTATTATTATATTTAACTCTCTTAGCAAATACAAGAAGAATCCGTCTGCTTCGAAGACGTCTGAAGCACCCGTGTTCCGGAGGAAAACCGTTGGTCTCAGTCAGAGGAAAAAAAGAGAAGATGGAATTCCCGGAGAGCTTCGCCAGCAGGTTCAGGTCCGCTGACAGCGCAGCTCTCAAGGTCGCTCTGTACGTGATGATGAACGGCCCTTCGGAAGAGTCCGACATCGCTGCGGCGCTCGGCATCCCGGAAGCGTCCGTTCAGAGGTCGCTGGATTTCTGGAACGACTCGGGACTGTTCGGTGACAGTCCGGAACCGGAGATCCTGAAAGACTCGGCGCCGCTGAAAAAAGTAAGAAGACATCTGTCCCACAACGAGATAGCCGTCGCTCTTAACGGCAACAAGGAATATGCCGTGCTGCTGCAGGAGAGCCAGAAACTGCTGGGCAGAGAACTGTCCGTCAGCGAGAGCCGGCTTCTGATAGAGACCGTCACCGAGAACGGGATCACTGTCCCTGCGCTTCTGATGCTGGAATCATACTGGCTTGAGACCGAGAAGGTCAAGAACGTCCTAAACCGTACTGCAAGAACTGCCAGGACATGGTCGGAACAGGGCATCAGGACTCTGGAGGAAGCCGAAGCGGAGCTAAGCAGGATGGAAGAGAGCTATCACCGGGCCTTAGAGACAGCGGCAGTGATGAATACGGAGGTGTCCGGATTCACCGCAAAAGACCGCAGGCTCATCGATACGATATATGAGAAATACCGCTACGACGGATCGTTCATATCAGAAGTGCTTGCCAGAAACCCCGAGGCCAACCTTCCGTACATCTCGGCAGTACTCAAAGACTGGCACAAAAAAGGATACCGCACCATCAGCGATGTAAGACTCAACAGTCTGTCATCCTCCTCAGCTCCGGCCGTTTCCGCGGATACGAAAGACAGCGACTCACTTTTCAGAAAAGCAATCAGAAAGATCAACGAGGCAAAATAATGGCATATTCCGAGGCAGCGTACGCGTACGCGAATGATGAACTGGAAAAAAGAAAACAGGCTGCCGCGCTCAGGACCATCGAGATGCAGGAGAAGATCAGAAGCACCGTACCAGGGTTCACTTCCGCCGAACGGGAGAGACTGTCGCTCGGCATGCTCAGAATGAGGGCCAGACTTTCCGGCGACGATGCGGAGGCTGAGAGGCTCGCGGAAGGGCTGGAAGAGATCAGGCAGAGGATCGATTCCATGCTTGCGAATTACGGCTTTACCCGCGCAGATCTGGAAGACGTGCATTTCTGTGACAAATGCGCAGATACAGGCGTCCTGCCGGACGGCTCCGTGTGCGAATGCAAGGAGACCCTGATGGCGAAGTATGACCGCGATCAGATAAACAGCGTCTCTCCCCTCGCAATGTGCACCTTTGATTCCTTCTCGCTGAACAAGTATTCCGATGCTGATTCAAAGGAATACGGAGTATCTCCCAGGGACAACATGAGAAGCGTCCTCAGATGCTGCATGGAATATGCCGACAGTTTCCCGGACCACAGGAACCTGCTGCTTATGGGGAGCGCCGGTCTGGGAAAGACACATCTCGCGCTGTCCATCGCCGACCGGCTGATAAAGAAAAAGGTGGACGTCGTTTACTGCAGCTGCTCCAGTATCTTTGACAAGATAAGGGAGGAGATGTCGGATTTCTCACACCACAGCGACACTCTTGAGAGACTGAAGTACTGCTCTCTTCTGATCCTGGACGATCTCGGTTCGGAGTACACATCCAATCAGGTGCGCTCGCTTCTTTACGACGTGCTGAACTCCAGACTCTCTTCTTCCCTGTCGACCATCATAACCACCAACTACATCGAGAAGAGACAGATCGACACCGTATACGGCGAGAAGATCTCGTCCCGCCTCTTCGGGAACTTCGAGTACCTTCCCTTTTTCGGGGATGATATAAGGCTTATGGACTGAATACTGAACCATATATTACGATCCGGATGCTTCCAGGAAGCATCCGGATCGTTGATATTGTCTGAGTTATATCTGCCCGCGGCTGTTCATAACGAGGTAGGCATTGATGAATCCGTCCAGGTCGCCGTCCATCACGGCATTTATGTTGCCCATCTCGTAGTTGGTCCTGTGGTCCTTTACGAGAGTATAAGGCATGAACACGTAGCTCCTGATCTGGCTTCCCCAGCCGATCTCCATCTGTACGCCCTTGATATCCTCTATCTTGTCGAGGTGCTCCCTCTCCTTGATCTCCACCAGCTTTGCCTTGAGCATCTCCATGCAGACTTCTCTGTTCTGATGCTGGCTCCTCTCCACCTGGCAGGATACCACTATGCCCGTCGGGATGTGCGTGAGACGCACCGCGGAAGAAGTCTTGTTGACCTTCTGACCGCCCTTGCCGCTGGCGCGGTAGACGTCCATCTGGATATCCTCTTCCCTGATCTCCACGCTCGTGTCCTTGCCTATCTCGGGCATGACCTCCAGCGAGGCGAAGGATGTCTGCCTGCGGCTGTTGGCATCGAACGGAGAGATCCTGACGAGGCGGTGCACTCCGTTCTCGCTCTTGAGGTATCCGTATGCGTTCTCGCCCTGTATCATGAAGGTGACGCTCTTGACCCCCGCTTCATCACCGTCCAGCCAGTCCATCATGCGGACCCCGAACTTATGTCTCTCAGCCCATCTGGTGTACATCCTGTACAGCATCTGCGCCCAGTCCTGAGCTTCCGTTCCGCCTGCGCCTGCATGGATCGTGAGTATGGCGTTGTTCCTGTCATATTCTCCAGACAGCAGGAGCGCCATGGTGACTTCCTGCAGCGTGCTCTCAAGACTGTCCAGAGCCTCGGTTATCTCGCCCACGAGAGAATCGTCATCGGATTCCTCGGCTATCGCGATCAGTGTCTCCGCGTCATCGTACTCGTCCATGAGTTTCTTGCGGCGTGAAAGCTTTCCCTTGAGGGAAGACTGTTCTGCGAAGACCTCCTTGCTCTTCTGGGTGTCGTTCCAGAAGTCCGGTGCGGCGATCTGCTCGTCTATCTTTGCGAGCTGCGTATTTATAGCCTCAACATCGACGGACTCGATGACTTCGTCCATCTTTGCCTTGGCATTCTCAAGTCTTACTCTGTATTCGTCCGGAATAAACATCTTTTCCTCCATTCCCTGTTCGCGTGCTAATTATACTGAAATGCAGGTGATATTGAAAGCCTTGAGGTATAAATCCGGAAAAACTTCACCGTATCTTCACGATTAATCTCTTGTAGTGACGCTATAATTCTTATATATTAAGCGAAATCGATAGTTTTTTTAGGATAAAGGAAAGTCAATGTCAGATTACACAGGTGTGCTCTGTCCGTACTGCGGGAAACCTTTCACAGCAGACGACGATATCGCAGTCTGCCCCGAATGCGGCACTCCGCATCACAGGGACTGCTACCGCGAACATGGCGAGTGCGCAAATCTCTCTCTCCATTCACCTGCATTCGAGTGGGAGAGGATCCCTGAACCGGTCCGGGAGCCGGAAATGCCCGAGATAAAATACATCTGCCCGAGATGTAAATCCGTCATCTCCAGGGACGAGATGTTCTGTCCCCACTGCGGAGAGCCTGTTCCCCAGACTCTTCCGGAAGTCAGCGGGGAAAAGATGCAGGAGCTCCAGGAGAGGATGAACGAAGGCGGCCTGCAGGGAACGCCCGCGATGTACTCCCTTAACTCCACAGACAAGATCGACGGCGTCACACTGGCGGATCTCATGTCATATCTCAAGAATCCGAGTTATATCATCGCAATCTGCAGGCAGGAGATCTCCGGCAGGCGGGCGGCGTTCTCTCTTCCCGCCCTGTTC
>JAFYZG010000030.1 GCA_017548825.1 Oscillospiraceae bacterium | reverse complement strand
ACGGCGGAGAATTCGACGGAGTCAAGATCATGGGACGCAAGACCATCGACACTATGCGCTCCAACGGTCTGGACGCCGAGATGCTGAACGACTTCGAGAGCGACGGCGCGCCTTACAACTACGGATACGGCTACGGCTACGGCGTCCGCACTCTCATCGACAAGGCCAGAGGCAACCACAACGGTTCTCTCGGCTCCTTCGGATGGACCGGCGGATTCGGCACCTGGTGCGAAGCCGACCCGGAAGACGCAGTCTCCATAGTCTACATGCACAACCAGAGCCCCAACATGGAGCTTTACTACCACCACCACGTGCGCAACGTCGCATACGGGTGCCTGGAATAACAGGAAAGGAGAACTTGAGCAATGTCAGAATTCAAGCATCTTGACGAGCTTTTCCAGAAATTCGTCGATGACGGACTTCCCGGATGCTCCTGTGTCATAGCCAAGAAAGGCGAGATCCTCTACGAGAATTATTTCGGATACTCTGATATCGAGAACAAAGTTCCCCTCACGGAGAACAACCTGTTCCGTCAGGCATCCCTCACCAAGATCGCCATGTACACCACTGCCATGATGCTCTATGAGCAGGGCAAGTTCCTCATGACCGATCCCATCTATGAGTATTTCCCGGAGTGGAAGAACACCATGAAGACCATCACCCTGCCCAACGGCAAGGTCGAGGTCGTACCGGTGGAGCACCCCATCACGGTAAAGAACATCATGAACATGACCTGCGGTCTGCCCTATCAGATGATAATGGGCAACATCCCCGTAGCTCATCCCACATCCAGAGCCATGGCCCGCGCCATGAAGGACCTTCAGGACAGCGGACACTACACGCTGCGCGAGCAGATCAAGGCCATATCCACAGTTCCGATCGCATTTGAGCCCGGCACGAGATGGCTGTACGGCTTCGCCAGCGAGCTCACCGCGGGACTTCTCGAAGTCATCGGCGGCAAAGCTGCCGAGCTGGTCATCAAGGAGAACCTGTTCGACGCTCTCGGAATGGACGATTCCGCCAACTTCCTCAATGACAGGATCACCGAAGACCGTCTCGTCAAGGGCTACTACCTTGTAAGAGGAAAGAAGCTCGGCGACGAAGGCGCCCTAGAGATATCTCCTCCCGACAGGGAAGCTTCAATGGTCGGAAAACTCGGAGAGGTCTCCGGTTTCCAGCGCGTCATCACCAATTCAAAGGACTACACCAAGCTGATGCAGATGCTGGCCAACGGCGGCGTCTACAACGGCGAGAGGATCATGGGCCGCAAGACCATAGACCTCATGAGGACCAACACCATCTCCGACAAACTCATCAAAGAGGACTTCTCCAACACATACCTCGCAGGCTACGGCTACGGCTACGGCGTGCGCACCCTCATGGACAAGTATGTCGGACACCACAACGGCTCCCTCGGACAGTTCGGCTGGACCGGTGGTTCCGGAACATGGGCGGAGGCGGATCCCTCGGAAGGCACATCCATCGTCTACATGCACAACGTACAGCCCAACCACGAAGAGTATCACCACATCAGGATGCGCGACGTGGCCTACGGCTGCCTTGAGTAAGGAAAGAGGATCACGGAGGAATAGCAGATGTATAAACCTCTGAATCCCGCTTTCGAGGAGCACGGACTGTTCTTCAACCCGGCTTACATGACCATGAAGCTGACAAAGGGCGGTCCCAAGCATGTCGAGAACCTGAGAGGCGTCGTGGCGGATTATGACGGAAACGTCACATTCTCCATGTACGCACCCGACGCAAAAGAAGTCTCTGTCAGCTGGGTGGACATCAACTATCAGGAGAAGCCGATGCCTCTTGAAAAGAAAGAGGACGGCGTCTGGTCAAAGACCTACTCCGGAGTTGAACCCGGATTCCATTACTGCCATTTCATTGTGGACGGACAGCCCGCAATGAACCCGCAGGCTCCGTTCGGATACGGCAGCCATGAAGTGGAGAACTTCTTTGAGGTCCCGGACAGGGAGTTTGACGACTATCTGGCAAAGGACGTGCCTCACGGCAGCGTCACGCTGGAAGTGTTCAACTCTTCCCGGACAGGAAATCTCAACGCAGTCTATGTCTATACACCCGCTTCCTACAGGACAGAGCAGGACAGTAAATATCCTGTGCTCTATCTCAACCACGGCGGCGGAGAGAACGAGACCGGTTGGCTCTGGCAGGGCAAGATCAACTACATCGCTGACAACCTTATGGCGGAAGGCAGATGCAGGGACATGATCATTGTGATGCCGTGTCTTTACGATATCTGTTACGATACCGAAGAAGAGTTCATCGCCGGTGACTACGACGGCATGCTGGTAAACGACATCATTCCGATGATCGAGGAACGTTACAGGATTCTTACCGACTGTGACAGCAGGGCCATAGCAGGTCTTTCAATGGGCTCATATCACACGGCATGCACCTCCTGCAACCACCCCGGGCTGTTCGCCTATACCGCGATGCTCTCGGGGTCCTTTGACGACCGCTGGTACGGCTGGGTCAACTGCAGGGATGTGATAGAGAACAGCGAGGAGTTCAGGCAGAAGACAAAGTTGTTCTACATGTCCATCGGAACAGACGAGACAAGGCTCTACCCGCAGGTCCAGGAGAACAGAGCTTTCCTGGATAGATGCGGAGTAAAGAACGGCTATTACGAATGTCCCGGGCTCCATGTATGGACAGTCTGGAGAAAGAGCATAGTTCAGTTCATGCAGCAGATCTTCTGATAATTAACGTCATACTGCTAAGCAAGAGCGCTCATATAATCACATGAGCGCTCTTTTCTCTTATCTTCTTAATCAAAAATAAGCTGTTATGACCTCTATGTATTGTTACTTTTATAACAAAATAAAATCAAAACTGTTGTTTAATATAAACAGATATTGGATTTTCCCAAAACAAATGTATAATAGACCTTGCGTGAAACAATCAACGTTTATTTATGGAGAAAAATGAAAATGAAGAAATTTGTATCTATCATGCTCGT
>JAFYZG010000029.1 GCA_017548825.1 Oscillospiraceae bacterium | reverse complement strand
GGGGGACTGCTGGGGAGATTCTTCGGAAAGAGGATCTCGGAGCAGTTCCGTGACACGCTGAGCAAGGTATGCGGCGTGAGCACTCTTTTCCTGGGTATAACCGGCGCGCTGGAAGGCATGCTGTCGGTCTCGGACAGCGGCGTCAGCAGTCAGAACGGCATGTTCCTGGTCATCTGCATGGTGCTGGGAGCAGTGGTCGGAGAACTTCTGGATATTGAGAAGAGGTTCGAGGACATCGGAGTATGGCTGCGGGAGAAGAGCGGGAATTCCGGTGATACCGGATTCGTTGACGGATTTATAACAGCGACCTTTACCGTATGTATCGGCGCGATGACCATAGTGGGTTCCGTAAAGGACGGCATCTACGGAGATTCGTCGATACTGATCACCAAGTCGATACTCGACTTCATCATCGTTATGGTGCTCAGCGGATCAATGGGCATCGGCTGCATGTTCTCTGCCGTTCCCGTGGGCGTCATCCAGGGCCTGCTGACTCTCGGCGCCAGAGCGGTGGAACCGCTGCTGACCGACAAAGCCCTCGGTAATCTCTCAATGGTGGGCTCGGTGCTGATCTTCTGTGTCGGCATCAACCTGATATGGGAGAGAAAGGTGCGGGTCGCCAATTATCTTCCGGCTCTGTTATTCGCAGTGGCAGCAGCCTATATCATCTAGTCATAAACGGTCAGGATCCCTCTGCACGGACTGTGCGGAGGGATCTTTTGTATCGTCAGTGAAAAAAAGCATATAAAACCCGTCGAATTGGAGAAAAAATGCGACAGCATTTGAACTTCATTTGTAGATAATCTACAATATCAGCATATGTGATAAGGAGCTCCGGGATATGATAGAGATAAAGAACAATATATTCCTGCTCAGGAATGACAATATATCGTATATGTTCCGCGCGACGCAGAACGGAAACCTTGAGCATCTCCATTTCGGGGCGCCGGTGGATATAGACGACGATGACGCGCTTGCTGTCAGATACGGGACCGGATGGGGGACCAACAACGGACCGGAGGGAGAGGAGATCCCGATGTATCTCCCGCTGGAGTGGAGCTCCCTCGGCAGAGGAGACTACAGGGAGAGCCCTCTGGAGATAGACAGAGAGATACCGGCGGCTTTCAAATACTCGTTCAGCAGGAAGTATGACCATACCGTGCCCATCGAGTGTGGCCTCCCTCAGGCCTACGGGGACGCGGAGACACTTGAGATCGTCATGGCCAGTCCCAGCAAACTGTCCCTGCATCTGTTCTATACGCTGTTCGACACGGCAGTCACCAGACGCACGGTCATCTGCAACAACACTGAAAGAAGCATAAATGTAGAAAAGATAATGTCCTCCATGCTGGATATCCTGGGGGACTACGAGATAACCACCTACAACGGCGCATGGATCGCAGAGATGCAGCCCTACAGAGCGCCTGTCGGCATGTCCGGAGTGGTGAACGAGAGCACGACGGGGTTTTCCTCCGCACTGCACAATCCGGGATTCATGCTCAGCGAGCCTGGTGCGACCGAGACCGACGGGATCGTAATGGGATTCAACCTCATCTATTCCGGGAACCACTACTCAAGAGTCCAGAAGACGAACGAGGGGATCACAAGGATAGTGCAGGGCATCTCGCCTGTTTCCTTTGACTGGATCCTTGAGCCGGGTGAAAAGTTCGAGACTCCGGAAGCGGTCATGGTGTGGTCCGGCAGCGGATTCGGCGGCATGTCGGATCAGATGCACAGATTCGTCAACTGCAACGTGATCCCCAAATACTGGCAGGGGAGAGAGCGGCCGGTACTGTACAATGACTGGGAAGGCTGCATGTTCGACTTTACCGAGTCCAAACTGGTCTCTCTGGGCAAAAAGGCTGCGGAGCTCGGATGTGAGCTGTTCGTGCTGGACGACGGCTGGTTCGGCAAGAGAAACAGCGATAAGGCCGGGTTAGGAGATTACGATGTCAACCGGAAGAAGCTCCCGGGAGGACTCTCCGGGCTGCAGAAGAAGCTCAGCGCGATGGGACTGGATTTCGGACTCTGGTTCGAACCTGAGGCGGTCAACCCGGACAGCAAACTGTACAGGGCTCATCCCGAATGGGCAATACAGGCGGATGACGGAGTCACGGTCCTCGGAAGGAACGAACTGCTCCTTGATCTCTCGAGACAGGATGTAAGGGATTATATCGTCGAGAATGTGACTAGATGCATAGACGAGGGAAAAGTGTCCTACGTGAAGTGGGATATGAACAGACACTCCACGGCTCTCGGAGCCAGCGCCCACAGGTATATCCTTGGACTGTATGACGTGCTCAGAAGGATATTCGGACCGCGTCCTGAGGTGCTGCTGGAGAGCTGCTCTTCCGGAGGCAACAGATTCGATCTGGGTATGATGTGCTTCTCGCCGCAGGTCTGGGCGTCCGACAACACCGATGCGGTTGAGAGATGCAGGATCCAGTATCAGCTGTCATATCTCTACCCGCTGTCGACAATAGGAGCGCATGTGTCCGCTGCGCCTCATTCCCAGACTCTGAGAAACACCCCTCTGAGTACAAGAGGGAACATCTCGTTCTACGGACTTCTCGGATATGAGTTCGACCTGGCGGATCTTACGCCGGTCGAGACAGACGAGATAAAAAACCAGATCGCTTTCTATAAAAGGTACAGAAAGGTATTCCAGTTCGGAGAGTTCAGGAGGCTCAAGGCGCCGGACGGCATCAGCATGCAGGTCTCTGACGGGGACGTTACGATAGTGGGACTGTTCCATGAACTCGTCCACGCGGCTCCCGGGTATGAGAGGATCTATCCGCGCGGACTGGATATGAAGACCATATATAACGTGTTCAGCAGAAGGCAGCTGCTGAACGCAGCCCAGTACGGAGGCCTTCTGAAGCACATACTTCCCGTCAAGGTCAAGCCGGACGGGGCAATAGTGCGCACCGCCGGCAGACAGTACCGCATGAAGGACGCGGAGAGGGAGTGCGACGCGACCGGAGCCGCGCTGATGAGCGGTATGTCGCTGAACGCCAGATTCATGGGAACAGGATATGACCCCGGCATGAGGATGCAGGGCGATTTCAGTTCGAACATATATGTGATCACAACGGAGGAATCATGAGTAAACAGTCCAAACGCAACAAGTATTTCTTCGGTCTCGGGACCATAGGACGCGACATGTTCTATGCCTTCGAGGCTAACGCGCTTCTGTATTTCCTGAGCAACATCCTCAACCTTCCGCTTTCCGTCTTCACGGCGGTCAGCATGGTCCTCTCGCTCATGAGGATATTCGATGCTCTGAACGATCCTGTGACCGGCATGCTGGTGGACAACATCCGCTCGCCCTGGGGCAAATTCAAACCGGCGATACTCGTCGGAGGAGTCGTCAGCGTGATCTTCTACCTCGTCCTTTTCAGCGAGATAGGCAAGGGGACCACCTACGTGATCATATTCGCCATAGCGTACTTCCTGTGGGACATCTCATACGGCATCAACGACATCGGATACTGGACGCTCATGCCCGCGATGACCACTGACCAGAAGGAGAGGGAGAGCATCGGAGCCTTCGCCAGAATATGCGCCAACATAGGCATGTACATAATAATGGTGGGCTGGCAGCCCATCACCAGCGCCTTCGGGAACACGAAGCAGAGCTGGTTCTATGTAGCCGTGGCCATGTGTGTCATGTATCTGCTGTTCCTCTGCTTCCCGCTCTTTGGGGTGAAGGAGAAGAAACTGTCAAAAGACGATGAGGAAGAGACCACACTAAAGGATATGTGGACGGCCCTCACGCAGAACGACCAGCTCATGTGGACGGCTCTTGCGATGGCTCTGTTCATGATCGGCTACTGTACCACTACCGGATTCGCGACCTACTACATGCAGTATGTCTTCGGAGATATAAATTTGTACCCTGTGCTCGCCGGAGTGTGCGGCATAGCCCAGCTGGCGGCCCTCATGGTCTTCCCGGTGTTCTCCAAAAAGTTCACCAGAAAACAGCTGTACTCATTCTCTACCATACTGATCATTGCCGGATACATCCTTTTCGCATTTGCCGAGATATCCCTGATCCTTGTGGCGGTGGCGGCGATCCTCATATTCGTGGCGCAGGCTTTCATCCAGCTGCTGATGCTGATGTTCCTCGCCGATACAATAGAGTACGGGCAGTGGAAGATGGGAAGAAGACATGAATCCGTGACCTTCTCCATCCAGCCTCTGATCAACAAGATAGGCGGAGCGCTGTCTACCGGCGTCATAAGCATCGCAGTCATCATGGCGGGCATTAAGATGAAGGAAAGCGACGTTGCCGCAGAGGCCATCACTTCATCCGGAGTCACGGTCATCAAGATCGCGATGCTCCTCATCCCGGTCATCTGCATCGTCGCAGGCTACGTCATCTATATGAAGAAGTTCCGCATCGACGAAGAGTTCTACGCAAAGATAGTGTCTGATCTGAAGGAACGCGGAGATATCGAAGAATAACAGCATAAGGAGAGATGCGTCATACATGACGCGGACGCATGTATGACGCAGGCTCCTGTCAATTGACAAACCACATATGCTTATGTATAATCACACTTGTTAACTCAACAGATCAATATGGCTTTGGCATACGGAGAAGTACTCAAGTTGGCCGAAGAGGCGCCCCTGCTAAGGGTGTAGGTCGGGAAACCGGCGCGAGGGTTCAAATCCCTCCTTCTCCGCCATCAGACCCCTGTCGGAAAGGTGTTGCATCACCTCTGAAAGGGGTCTTTTTCTGTGCTGTGACCGGGCTGTTCCGGTATATGGAAAACGATGTCTTTTTTTTCGTTATTATTACTGAAACATTGTGAAAAGATTCGTATAACACTGTGTGATTTTTGAGTTGACTGCAGACGGTATCTCTTGTAAACTGTTACAAGAATATGAACAAAGAAATGCTTCTTTAAATCAGTGCGGGACGCTGAAAAGGTGCGTTGATTGTGGACGAGCAATTGCCTCCTTCTCAGCCATGAGTGGAGGTTTTTTTATGCCCATCAAAGAGAAGACTGTGCTTATGGACGGTATTTCGATAGACAGGGCTCTTGTCAGGATCTCGCACCAGATACTGGAGAAGAATACCGATGACGCCGAGGATATCTGCCTGCTGGGCATAAAGACAAGGGGCGAGTTCCTCGCCGAGAGGATCGCGGACAGTATCGAGACCATCATCGGTGTGAGACCCTCGGTTAGTTCTCTCGACATCACGGAGTTCCGCGATGACATCGCAGCTCCGGGCCAGGCTTCGAACGACCAGCTGCCTGACATCCCGTTCCCGGTGGAAGGAAAGACAGTTATCCTGTGTGATGACGTAATCTACACCGGAAGAAGCGCCAGAGCAGCAATGGAGGCTGTAATCAGGAAGGGACGCCCCGCCAGGATCCAGTTCTTTGCGCTGATCGACAGAGGGCACAGAGAACTTCCGATAAGGCCCGACTACATAGGTAAGAATGTTCCCACATCCAGGAGCGAGATAATCAGCGTATGCCTGCCGGAAACGGACGGCGATTACTGTGTCAGACTCGGGGAGAGGGAATAGGATAAAGTCAATAACAACAAGAAAGGGAATCCAAATGAATCAGCAAGACAAGGTGCTGGGCTATCTGCCCAACGAACGCCCGACTGCCTGGAAACTTTTCCTTTACGCTCTCCAGCAGGTCGTGGTCATGTTCCCCGCAACAGTAACTGTTGCTCTTATCACAGGGTTCCAGGTCTCGACGACGATCTTCGCCAGCGGACTTGCCACTCTCTGCTTCGTGTTCATCACAGAAGGAAAGATCCCGCTCTACTACGGATCAAGCTTCTCCTACCTGACGGCTGTCGCAGGTCTCGTGACCAGCCAGTCGATCATGGAAAAACTCTCGCCCGAAGCCGCAGCGCAGCTTGAGGCCTGGAAGTCCGGCGCCAGCGCCGTCCTTCCCACGGAAGCCGTACAGTACGCGCAGTTCGGCATCGTCATGAGCGGACTTGTCTCCATCGCAGCAGGCCTGCTGATCAAGGCCAGCGGCCCCAAGGCGGTCGAGACGATCCTTCCTCCCACCATCACAGGTCCTGTCGCCATGATCATCGGTCTCACACTGGCCGGAAACGCTCTCGGCGACGCATATGCCGGTTCTGCCACATGGCAGGGCGGAATGGGAGGGATTCTGCTCGTTTCCCTTTCTACACTTCTTTCCACCATCCTTTTCTCACGCTATCTCAAGGGCTTCCTCGGACAGCTCCCGCTGCTCCTCGGCGCCGGCGTGGGATGCCTGGTGGCATATATCGTCTATGTCGCGGGCGGTTCGACCCCCGCAAGCAACCTCTTCGACGTGATGACAGTGGACGAGGTCGTGTCCGCTTCCACCTGGAAGCTGGGCGACGGTTCGATCTTCGCGCTGCCTGCGTTCTCGCTCCCCAAGGCTTCTCTTGAGGCGATCCTCGCTATCATGCCGGTAGCTATCGCAACCATCCCGGAATCCACAGCTCACATGTATCAGCTCGATGTCTATGTGAACAATCTTGCTGAGCAGAAGGGCAAGGAGAAGACCGACTTCGTCAAGCTTCTTGACAGGAACCTCATCGGAGACGGTCTCTGCGACATGATCGCCGGTGTAGTCGGCGGCCCCGCCGGAACGAACTACGGCGAGAACATCTCAACGATGGCCATCACAAAAGTCTTCTCAACATCCGTCCTGGTAGTCGCATCCATCATCGCGATGCTGGTGTCCTGCTTCACACCTCTCATCACCGCCATCTACGGTATCCCGACAGCAGTCATCGGCGGTCTTGAGATCTATCTGTTCGGCGCAATAGCCGCACAGGGAATCGCGATCATGATCGACAAGCACTGCGACATGTTCTCCGCAAAGAACATCGCAGTCATCGCGACCATCATGGTCGTAGGACTCGGCGGGCAGTACTACTTCGGCGGCAACATCCCGTTCCCCGGATTCTCCGGCGGGATCCCCTGCATTGCAGGTGCCGCGATCTCCGGTATCCTGCTCAACCTGATCCTTTCCATCGGAGAGAAGAAGGAAGACTGATCAGACTGAGATCTTCATAACAGATACAGTTGGCGCGGTGTTTTTGCACCGCGCCTGTTTTTATTTATAATAATTTATGCCGGACAGTGATATATCAGACATTACAGCAACAATAATCGTCAATATGTCTATAAGTTAGACATATATTATTGACATAAATGTAAGCAATGCTATAATAGTAGGGATTATGGATAGTATTTCCAAGAAAAAGAAGGCCGGAGAGTATGAGACCGGTGAAAAACTCGCAGCGGTAGTCAGCTCTTTCATGCCTTACATAGAGAAAAAGATCGCGGGGCTGAATCTTCCTGGACTAGAGAGTGACGACCTGAGACAGGAAGCATTTATGGCTCTGTTTTCAGCTATAGAGTCTTTCAGCGGGGAGCGCGGAGCGGTGTTCTCCACCTACGCGATATCCTGCATCAACAACAGGCTCGCGGACGCGGTCCGCAAGTCTTCCAGCGGGAAGAACAGGATACTGAACGAATCGGTGCCGTTCCCCGAGGATGACGACGTGAACGATCTTTTCTCCGATGAGTCTCCGGAAGAGACGGCGATCCTCAGGGAAGAGTATCTCCGGATCCGTGAAAAGATGGACCGCGTGCTGTCCGTGCGTGAGAAAGAGGCTCTGATCCTTTATTCTTCCGGGTATTCCTATTCAGAGATCGCTGAGAAGACCGGCACCACAGCGAAAGCGGTGGGGAACGCGATCCAGAGAGCCAGGAAGAAACTCAGACAGGAATAGACAGAACCGTTCTGTTTATCATATATGCCCTTAGTAGCTTAATAATGAAAGAGCGTTGTCCAATGAACAAAGGTGGCGGCCGCACCGCCCGGGGGCTTAGATTAATCACCTTAGTATAGAGGAGAAAGCAAATGTACGAAGACAAGACCCTGGTGTGCAAGGAATGTGGCAAGGAATTCGTTTTCACCGCCGGTGAGCAGGAATTCTACGCATCCCGCGGATTTGAGAATGAACCCCAGCGCTGCAAAGAGTGCCGTGACGCCCGCAAGCAGGCCAACAAGGCCGCCCGCGAGATGTTCGACGCAGTCTGCGCATCCTGCGGCAAGCCCTGCAAGGTTCCCTTCAAGCCGCGTGAGGACCGCCCCGTTTACTGCAGCGAGTGCTTCGCCAAGATGAGGGAAGCCAACTGACGGACAGCGAACAGCAGCACGGCTGACGCCGTGCACGTTCCGGAGAAAAACAGAGGATCGCACCGGTGACGGTGAGGTCCTCTTTTTCCTTGCATTTCTTTTTTTGACGGCGTGTGGTACAATTCCTCTGATAAGAAAACAATTTATCCGGAGGTCATTCAATGAATACGGTAACAAAAGACACCATCATCGGTGATATCATCTCCAGAGACGTCATGGCTGCAGAGTGCTTCTTCGAGATGGGCATGTTCTGCGTGGGATGCCCCGCTTCCGCGGGCGAGTCTGTGGAACAGGCCTGCGCGGTGCACGGCATCGACGCCGATGCGATGGTAGAGAAACTCAACGAGTATTTCTCCAGAACCTGATGGGAGACAGGATATCTCTGACGCGGCGCCTCAGGGCAGCTGCCGATCTCGTAAGATACGGTTCGGTGGCAGCCGACGTGGGGTGCGACCACGGCAAACTCAGCGCGTACCTGCTGGATTCCGGCAGGGCTGAATTCGTCTATGCTACAGATATCAGGAAGCAGCCGCTTGCAAAGGCGGCTGCACTTCTTTCATCGGGGAGATATGAGGGAAGATATGAATGCGTCCTTACCGACGGTCTCAACGGACTTCCGGCGGACAGTATCACCGATGTGGTCATAGCCGGCGTGGGTGACGACGTCACCGAGAAGATAATCGGGGATGCGCCGTGGCTCAAAGAAAAAGGGAAGAGACTGGTGCTGGTGCCGGCGTCGCGGCATGAGAGGGTGAGGCAGTTCCTCGCTGAGAACGGTTTCTCGGTGATATATGAACAGGCGGTCAGTGAGAGACGGCATGTGTATACCGTGATCGCCGCGGAGTACACGGGCGACGTGAGTAGTCCGGACATAAGGGAAAAGTGGCTCGGCCGCATCGATATGAACACGGATGACGGCAGGGAATATACAGTTGTCCTCAAAAGGAGGATGGAAGCCGTCGCGGGAGGGATAAGAGACAGCGAGGATCCCGTATACAGAGAGGCGGTAAGCGTCCTGGAAGAGATCGAAGCTCTTGACTGCGGCGCGGAAGAACAGACCTGAACACAGATTCTGCAAAGGGAAAACATCAATGGCACTGGATGCTGCAATGGTCCGCGTGGCTGCGGAGGAACTGAATACGATGCTTATAGGCGCGAGGGTGGAAAAGATCTACATGCCTTCGCGGGACGAGGCTGTGTTCAGTGTGAGGACCAGGGAAAAGAGAAGGACCCTGTTCCTTTCGGCCAGGTCCGGAACTGCGAGAGCCCATATCACGGAAGAAGAATTTGACTATCCCGCGGTCCCGCCTGCGTTCTGTATGCTGCTCAGGAAGCATCTGGTAGGTGCGAGGATCTCTTCTGTCGAGACCATCGAAGACGACCGAGTGATGCTGTTCCGCTTCGACGCCCTGAACGATATGGGCGAGAAGGTGTTCCCGTTCATCTCCGCTGAGATGATGGGCAGATACAGCAATCTGGTCCTCGTCAACGACGAGGGGATCATACTCGATGCCGTGAAAAGGATAGACAGCACTCAGTCGGAACTGAGGGAGATAATCCCCGGTTCGGAGTTCACCGAGCCTCCCAAGCCCGACAAGATCCCGTTCATGAGCGGAAGCGACGAAGAGATCATTACCGCTGTCAGAAAGAGCGGCAGGACGGTATCGGCCGCGCTGCTGCAGGCAGTGTCCGGTCTCTCTCCGCTTCTCTGCAGGGAAGCAGCCCTGGAGGTCGACGATCAGACCGGAGACATGCTCAGCGACGAAGACACAGAAAAACTTGCTGCGGGGCTTGCAAGGATCAGGGAAGCCATAGCGGATCCAGGGAAAAGGGAATACAGCATAATATACGACGGCGAGAAGCCTGTGGAGTACTCCTTCGTGGAACTCAGACAGTACGGAGGTCTCAGAAAAGAGAAGTTCGAGTCAGCCAGTCAGATGTTTGACAGTTTCTATTCCTCCAGGGACAGGCTGGAGAGGATGAGAGTCCGCAGTCAGGATCTCACCAGGCAGGTGAAGCAGCTGATCGAGAGGAACATCAGGAAGCAGAACGCCCGTCAGGAGGAGCTCGCTGATACCTCCCGCGCAGAGGAGAAAAAACTCTACGGAGAACTGCTCACCGCGAATCTCCACGCGTTCAGAAAAGGTGACAAAGAGGTCAGAGTACTCAACTATTACACCGGAGGGGAATGTGTCATTCCTCTGGATGTAACCAAGGGACCCAATGAGAACGCCCAGAAGTACTATAAGGATTACAGAAAGCTGCACACCGCCGAGGATGTCCTCAAGCGGCTGCTTCTGGAAGGGGAAGAAGAGGCGGAGTACTTCCGTCAGGTGCAGTACGAGATAGAACTGGCCAGGACGGAAGAGGAGTTCATAGACATCAGGAAGGAACTCAGAGATGCCGGATATCTCAAGGGCTTCCGGTACAGGGAGAGGGGAAACCGCAAGAGCGATCCTTTCTTCCGGTACAGGACCGACGAGGGGCTGGAAGTCATCGCCGGAAGGAACAATACCGCCAACGAGAGGCTCTCTCTGAAGATGGCGGAGGGCAAGGATATCTGGATGCATGTCAAAGGCGCGGCAGGTTCCCATGTGATCCTGCGCTGCGAAGGCATCGAACCGGATGACAGGAGCCTCACACAGGCCTGCGAGATCGCAGCTTACCATTCCAGCATAAAGAACGGCCAGCTGGTCCCTGTGGACTATACCGAAGCGAGAAGGGTCAAAAAAGCGGCCAACGGCAGGACCGGGATGGTGATCTATACCAACCAGAAGACCGCGTATGTGACTCCCGACCCCGAGAAGATCGAAAAGCTCAGAGTCACCCGCGCAAAGTAAGATGACGATGTTAATATTTCTGTAAGACTTAATGTGTTATAATCGGACGAAGAAGTTCAGGGGAATTACATGATCTATCTGGATAATGCGGCTACGACCGCTGTCAGTCCCGGAGCCGCCGACGCGGCGGACAGGGCGCTTAGGGAATACTTCGGCAATCCGAGTTCTCTCTATTCCAAGGGACTGGATTCTCAAAAGGCTCTGGAAAGATCAAGGGCCGCGATAGCCAAAAGCCTCGGGTGCGAACCACAGGAGCTGTACTTCACAGCCAGCGGTACCGAGGGGAACAACCTTGCGATCCTCGGCGCTGCGAGAGCGAGAAAGAGCTGGGGAAACAGGGTCATCGTCAGCGGATTCGAGCATCCGTCCGTCATGAATACCGTCATGTCGCTGGGAAAAGAGGGCTTTGAGGTCATTGTCGTCAAACCGGGGACCGACGGAAAACTGGACACGGAAAAGTTCCTGGAACTGACCGACAAGCGGACCGTTCTGGTCACCTGCATGAGAGTGAACAACGAGATAGGTACGGTCACGGACTGCGCAGGACTCGCTGAAGAAGTAAAGAAGATCAACAGAAGGACCGCCTTCCACTGCGATGCGGTACAGGCTTTCGGAAAGCACGAGACGGCACTTAACGGAGCGATCGATACCCTGTCGGTATCAGCGCACAAGATACACGGCCCCAAGGGAATAGGAGGCCTCTATGTGAGAAAAGGCTTCAACCTGGAGAACGTGTTCTTTGGGGGAGGTCAGGAGCGCGGGCTCAGATCCGGTACCGAGAACATCGCATATGCCGCGGGATTCGCACAGGCCGTATCAGAGCTCGGCAACCTCAGGAAACAGAGGGAAAGAGTAAGCGGCATCAATTCGATCCTAAGAGAAGAGATCGGAGCTACGGAAGCCGCGGTGTTCAACAGTCCGGATGACGCGTCCCCTTACATTCTCAACTTTTCTCTGCCCGGGTTCAGGAGCGAGACGCTGCTGCATTTCATGGAGGAACACGGCGTACTGGTGTCGTCTGGATCCGCATGCGGAAAGGGAGAGAGGAGCCATACCCTCACTGCCATGGGACTTCCGGATGAGATCATAGATTCCG
Organism: Oscillospiraceae bacterium; assembly: GCA_017548825.1. GTDB lineage: Bacteria > Bacillota > Clostridia > Oscillospirales > Ruminococcaceae > RUG11783. The sequence goes on along the minus strand of JAFYZG010000029.1, from coordinate 587 downwards.
CCGTCAGGGTGAGCTTCAGCTCATCGACGACGGAGGAGGAAGTCAGGGAAGCGGCGGAGCTGTTCAGGCTTGCCGTAAATACACTTCAAAGGAAATAATTAACAGATGGAGATCATTCTGGGGAAATACGGAGAACTGGCCCTTAAGGGACTCAATAAGAACCAGTTCGAGAACTCTATGGTAAGGACCATAAGGAAAAGAGTGGAGCGCTGCGGCGAGTTTCGCGTGTACACGGCGCAGTCCACCGTTTACGTGGAGCCCGAGGATGAAGATGCCGATATAGACGCTGCATATGAACAGGTCAGGAGAGTCTTCGGGCTGTCTGCCGTCGTGAGGGCGGCAGTATGCGGGAAGGATCTCGGAGCTATATGCGAGACTGCCGAATCCTATCTGGGAGGCAGCCTGGACCGTGTGAGGTCCTTTAAGGTAAACTCCAAGAGAGCCGACAAGAAGTTCCCGATGACATCCATGGAACTCTCCAGGGAAGTCGGAGCATATCTGCTCGACAGGCATCCGGAACTGTCCGTCGAGATGAAGGACCCTGACATGACTGTCATATGCGAGATAAGGGACAATGCAGCCTACGT
>JAFYZG010000028.1 GCA_017548825.1 Oscillospiraceae bacterium | reverse complement strand
GTATCTCCCTTGACTCACAGACCTCATTGCATACGGTGCATCGTCTGACCTCGAGCCCGGGAGCCTCGCAGGAAGTCTCCCTTTCCACGACCCATTCTTCCGAAACTGTGTGTCCGTTCGCGGCGATCTCGCGCTCTTCCGCTCTTTCGCCGCACTCGGTGCAAAGGGTATATTCCAGTCCCGGTTCCCCGCATGTGGGTTCCCGGTCCACCACCCACTCGTTGGTGTGGGTGTGTGGATGCGTTCCCAAACCTATCGCTGCCCTCACCGAATCGGGAATGATGATCTTGCGCGGAAGGGCCGCCTGGAATATCAGGATCGTTCCGAGGATGGATATAAGGGCCGCTTTCGCCAGCGTGCCGACGAATTTGAAATTCTCTTCTTCCGGTTCGATCGCTTCCCCGGACGCTTCACCCAGTTCGGCTACCGCTCTCTCATTGAACTCATCATCGTGAAAAAAGTATTCTTTTCCGGAGCCCGGGTTCCGGCCCGGATCGTAGAACTCGCTCATCTGCCATCCTCCTTTCTGCCTTATATTTAGATTATATACTTCTATACGGAGAGTTGTAAAAAGGCAAAAACCCTGTTCAGCATCTTTTTCCGCTGATTATCTGTGGATTACGGCGCCTTGATATCGTATGATTAAAATAGGTGAAAACGGGCCTTACACGGAGGTTTTGAGATGACCGACATTTTGCTCGTCGTCAATGATATAGCCGGCAACGGAAGAAACGGAAGCAATACGTTCCGGATCGTTAAGAATTTCGCTCAGAAAGGGATCTCAACGACTGTCTGCCCCATCGCAGAGGACGTCGTTCTTGGGCCTGCGGATTACCTTGATAATCACAGATACGACATGGTGGTCTGTGTTGGCGGCGACGGCACAGTCAACGCCGCAGTCAATCTGCTCATGAAGATGGAAGACCGTCCGTCACTGGGCTATATACCCGCAGGGACCACCAACGATTTCTCAAAAAATCTCAAGCTCATACGGGATGTGGACAAAGCCTGTTCCGTTATCACTTCCGGAAACCTTGTGAACTATGACATAGGCTGTTTCAACGGATTCTATTTCAACTACGTCGCCGCATTCGGAGCTTTCTCCGCCATCAGCTACAAGACAGACCAGAAGGCCAAGAACACCTTCGGCTATGCGGCTTATATCCTCAACGCTCTCGTCTCCGCGCCGGAGCATCTCCAGACGAAATGCCATATGAAAATAGAAACGGACAACGGAGATTTCGAAGGAGATTTCATCTTCGGAGGAATATGCAATTCCCTCTCCGTCGGAGGGCAGAAGATCCCAGGTATGACGCCCGGCAATCTGTATGACGGCGAGTTCGAACTGTTTCTCATCATATACCCCGAATCCGGTTCGGATCTTACGGAGATCCTCTATTCCCTTCTGCAGGGTGACTTCAGCAACGATCACTTCGTGTTCCGTAAGATCAAGAGGGCACATATCATTCCCCAGGAACATGTGGAATGGACCCTTGACGGCGAATACGGAGGAAGTCCGGCCGAGGTGGATTTCGAGATCGTCCCCGGAGCGATCAGGATCGCTTCCCCGCTCGCCGTGACTGAATGATACCCTCTGTATTCCGTATAAAACTTCATGACACACTAAAACGTCCGGCACAATGTGCCGGACGTTCTGTTATATATTGGGTTAAGGAATTAATACATGCCGCCCATACCGCCGCCTGCGGGTGCTGCCGGTTCCGGTTCCGGAATGTCAGCTACGAGAGACTCGGTCGTGAGCACCATGGATGCCACGGATGCCGCGTTCTGCAGAGCGCTGCGTGAGACCTTGGCAGGATCCACGATTCCGAGATCGATCATGTTGCCGAACTCGCCGGTGGCGATGTCGATCCCGTATCCAGTCTTTCCGCTGCGCTTGATCTCATCGATAATGACGGAGCCTTCCAGGCCTGCGTTCTCGCAGATCTGGCGGATCGGGGACTCAAGAGCCTTGACGATGATGTTGGCTCCGGTCTTCTCGTCTCCGGTGAGGCCTTCCGCGACCTTCTGGACTGCGGGGATCGCGTTCACGAACACGACTCCGCCGCCTGCCACGACGCCTTCCTCAACAGCGGCCTTGGTCGCTGAGAGAGCGTCCTCGAGGCGCATCTTCTTTTCCTTCATCTCGACTTCCGTCGCGGCGCCGACGCGGATGACCGCTACGCCGCCGGACAGCTTCGCGAGACGCTCCTGGAGCTTCTCTCTGTCGTAATCGGAAGTGGTGTTCTCGATCTCCTGGCGGATCTGTGCCACACGGGCAGCGATCTCATTGGGATCTCCGTGGCCGCCCATGATGATGGTGCTGTCCTTCTTGCACTGCACCTTGTCGGCTCTGCCGAGGTCGGAGAGCTGTGCGTCCTTGAGTGTGAGACCGACTTCCTCGCTGATGACCTTGCCGCCGGTGAGGATGGCGATATCACGCAGCATCTCCTTGCGGCGGTCGCCGTAGCCGGGGGCCTTTGCCGCGCAGCATACGAATGTTCCGCGCAGTCTGTTGACTATGATGTTCGCGAGAGCATCGCTCTCGACGTCTTCCGCGATGATCATGAGCTTTCTGCCGGCCTGAACGATCTGTTCGAGCAGAGGCAGGATCTCCTGGATGCTGCTGATCTTCTTGTCGGTGATGAGGATGAGAGCGTCGTCGAGGACTGCTTCCATCTTCTCAGCATCGGTCACGAGGTAGGGGCTGATGTAGCCGTTGCTGAACTGCATACCTTCCACTACTTCGGAATATGTCTCGGCGGTCTTGCTTTCCTCGATGGTGATGACGCCGTCGTTGGAGACTTTCTCCATCGCGTCGGCGATCATGTCGCCGATGGACTCGTCGCCCGCGGAGATGGTCGCGACTCTCGCGATGTCCTTGGAGCCGTTGACCTGCTTGGCCGCTTCCTTGATGCTCTCGACTGCAGCGTCCACTGCGGTCTGTATTCCCTTCTTGAGGACCATGGGGTTGGCGCCTGCTGAGACGTTCTTCATGCCCTCACGGACGATCTCCTGAGCGAGGAGGGTCGCTGTGGTGGTTCCGTCGCCTGCCGCGTCGTTGGTCTTTGTGGATGCTTCCTTTATGAGCTGTGCGCCCATATTCTCGAAGCGGTCTTCCAGTTCGATCTCCTTGGCGATGGTAACACCGTCATTGGTGATTAGAGGGGTGCCGTATCTCTTGTCCAGAACGACGTTCCTGCCCTTGGGGCCAAGGGTGATCTTTACTGTGTTTGC
>JAFYZG010000001.1 GCA_017548825.1 Oscillospiraceae bacterium | reverse complement strand
CAGGTCTGGGTTGAAGGGGAGCTTTCCGACGTGCATGTCCACCTTCAGTCCGGACATATTTATTTTAAGGTGGTGGACGGGAATGCCTCCGTCAGGGCTGTGATGTTCCGCTCATACGCCGAGAGGCTGCGCTTCCGTCCTAAAGACGGGATGAAGGTCATGATCGCCTGCCGGGTCACTCTCTACGAAAAGGGCGGAGAGTACCAGCTCAATGCCTTCGACATCATGGAGGTCGGGGTAGGAAAGAGACAGACGGAACTGGAACAGGCAAAGGCGAGATTGGCAGCTGACGGACTGTTCGAGCAGTCCAGAAAGAGGATGCTTCCTGTGTCTCCCGCGAGGATATCTGTGATAACCTCCGCGACGGGATCCGTGATAAGAGATATACAGAACGTGTGCGGCAGAAGGGATCCGCTGACGGAGATACTGCTGTACCCGGTCTATGTGCAGGGCGTGTTCGCGGTGGATGCCATCATCGACGCGGTGAAAGCGATCTGCAGGGACACCAGAGGATCCGAACTGGTTATCTTCGCCAGAGGCGGAGGGAGCGCGGACGACCTCTGGATATTCAACGATGAGGGCCTGGTGAGGGCTGCATGTTCTCTTCCCGTGCCGTTCATCTCCGCTGTCGGACATGAAACTGATTTCACGCTGCTGGATTTTGCGGCAGATCTGAGGGCTCCGACACCGTCCGCTGCCGCGGAGCTTGCGGTACCGGATGTCAGACAGCAGGTCAGCGACGTTTCCGCTGCCGTTTCACAGCTCGGCGGGCTGCTGACTGAAAAAGTGAGAGCATACAGGGAAGAAATAAGAAAAAGTATGCTGCAGACCGACAGCGCTGCAGCGGTCATTACACAGAGAAAGAGAGATGCCCTCGGCAGAGCGGAATCGGAACTGGATTCGCTGTCCCCGCTCAGGATACTGACAAGAGGGTATGCATATATAACATCACAGGGCAGCAATATCAGAAGCGTACGGCAGGTCTCGGCAGGCGACAGCCTGAAGGTGACGCTTTCCGACGGGACGCTGGACTGCACGGTGGACGAGGTCACAGGGAAATGAGCAAGAAGCAGGTCTTTGAAGACGGACTGAACAGGATCGGCGAGATAACCGCGATGCTCTCATCCGGAGAGGTGTCGCTGGAGGAATCCGTCGAACTCTATAAAGAAGCGGCGGACACCGCCGCGGTTTGCAGAAAGCTGCTGGATGAAGCCGAACTGAAGATAGCGAAGATATCCAGAGACTTCAGTTCTGTGGAAGAGGAGGAAGGCTGATTGGAATTCCGCGGCAAGCTTGAAGGATACGCCGAACTGGTGAACAGATCCCTCAGGGAAGAGACAGCGGCCGATAACGGCATCGTCAGTGAAGCGATGAGGTACAGCCTTCTCTCGGGAGGAAAGAGGACGAGGGCATGTCTTGCGCTTGCGGTATGCGAGATGCTGGGCGGAGACATGCAGTCCGCGCTTCTCGCGGCAGATGCCATCGAGATGGTACACTGCTATTCGCTTATCCACGACGATATGCCCTGCATGGACAACGATGACTACAGAAGGGGACAGCTCTCCTGCCACCGGAAGTTCGGTGAAGCTACTGCGATGCTGGCAGGCGACGCGCTCCTGACTCTGGCGTTCCGCACTCTTGCAAGGATCGGCGACGCGGAGATGTCAAGAAGATGCGCGGAGCTGCTTTCCGACGCCGCAGGCTTTGAGGGCATGATCCTCGGTCAGGAGCTCGACCTCAGGGGAGTGGATGAGGACGGCGACATATCCGTCCAGCTGGACAGGATAAACGAGAACAAGACCGGCAGAATGATCACCGTATCCCTGCTGATGGGAGCTGTGTGCTCTGGCACCGGCAGCGGAAAGACGTATGAAGCCCTCGAGAGGTACGGCAGGGGAATAGGGCTGGTGTTCCAGATAGTGGATGACGTCCTGGACGTCACTTCAAGCCTTGAGGAGCTCGGAAAGAAGACCGGCAGCGACGAGGCGAACAACAAGCAGACCTACTGCTCCGTATACGGGGCGGAGGGAGCTATGAGGAGAGCGGAAGAGATAACGTCACAGTGCGTAAAGGCACTGGAAGACATCGACGGCAGCGGATTCCTCGAATGGTATGCAAATGACCTGTTGCACAGGAGCAGATAAGATTTATGAGCGATCTTCTAAAAAACATCAACGGCCCGGAAGACCTGAGAAAGCTGTCCCTTTCCCAGAGAGAGGAACTGTGTTCCGAATTGAGGGACGTCATGATCGATACCGTATCGAAGACGGGAGGACATCTCGCGTCGAACCTCGGCATCGTTGAACTGACTGTCGCTCTGCATACTGTTTTTGACTGCCCCAGGGACACACTGATTTTCGACGTTGGTCATCAGTGCTACGTCCATAAACTGCTGACCGGCAGAAGAGACAGGTTCGATACGCTGCGCCAGAAAGACGGTATATCCGGATTCCCGAGACCTTCTGAGAGCGAGTATGACAGCTTCGTGGAGGGACATGCGAGCACGTCTCTCTCCCAGGCGATAGGACTGGCGCATGCAAAGATGCTCTCCGGAGACCGCAGCAAGACAATAGCTGTGATAGGTGACGGATTCTTTACGGGAGGTCTTACCTTTGAGGCTATGAATAATCTGGATCCCAATATGGACGACCTGATTGTGGT